>CAYSAH010000332.1:0-4890 GCA_964428945.1 uncultured Bacteroidaceae bacterium
AAACTGCCAGGGGAAGTTCCCTGTATGCGGAGGCATCGGTTGCATACATTAAGCGGGTTGTACGATCCGAATAGATATCCCCTGCAATGCGGGCTTCAAGGTCCAATAGTTCCTTCCTGAAGCCATCACTTAGCTCTTCATTAATTAATTTTTCTACCTGGGGATTATCTTCCATTTTTATTGGATTTCAGACAAGAAACAAAGATAGCAGAATTTATTTTTCAGACAGGATGGATTAACTTTTCTGAAAGTCTTTGCGACTTTCGATCCGGTCTGAAGGTTTAAATTAAATGTCTGAAATGCAAATTAAAGGGCCATTCGTTTCAGGAGTTCCTCTGCTTTTTTAAGAGCTTTATCGAATGTATTGCAGATATTATCCTGATCTATATATCTTGTAAGGTGTACTTTATCGAAGTCCTTCAGTACATCGTTGTTTACTCCTGACAGGATTACGACCACGCCTTTTCCTTCAAGTATCTTTAATGTATCGTGAAGATTATGAAGCCCGGTTTGATCGATAAAGGAGACATGCCGCATTCTTAGGATCAGGATCCTGCTTCTGATTCCAATTTCTTCGATCACCTCTGAATACCTCCGGGCAGATCCGAAGAAAAGCGGTCCGCTGATCTCATAAATGGATATGCCATCCGGAACATTTGAGTAATCTTCAATGACGTCAGTATCAATAACATTATTGATCCTTTTCTCGCTCAGATCGGACATCCTCTTCATAAAAAGCAAAGCGGAAAGAACCACCCCTATTTCGATAGCAAGTGTGAGATCTACCAGCACTGTTAATGAAAAAGTTGTAAGAAGGACAATTATATCAAAGTAGGAACCTTTCATTATGGAAATAAATGACCTCCACTCACTCATATTATATGCAACAACGATCAGTATTCCTGCCAGGCATGACATTGGAATCAGTTTTGCCAGTTTTCCGAAAACCAGCATGATCAGAAGCAATGTAAATGCATGTGTTATTCCTGCAATAGGTGTTCTTCCCCCGTTCTTAACGTTGGTTGCTGTTCTTGCTATGGCTCCGGTTGCAGGAATTCCACCAAAAAACGGTGTAACAATATTGGCGATACCCTGGGCGATCAGTTCTGTATTTGACCTGTGTTTCCCACTAATCATACCATCCGAGACCACAGCTGATAAAAGGGATTCAATACCTCCCAATAAAGCAATTGTGAGTGCAGGAGCCAGATATTGGTCAACATCAGCCAGGTTAATTTTTGGGAATGTTAAACTGAAATGGTTTGGAATTTCATGAAAAAAAGTTTCAATAGTCGAAACCGGAATATCCATAAGTTGTACGCTCGCTGTGATGAGGATAATAGCAATGAAGGAGCCTGGTATCTTTCTTGTAAGTTTCCTTGAAAATACAGTTATTAATATGGTAAACAGTGTAATAAGCAGCGCAGAATAATTAATATTACCTATGTTCTGTCCATAGGTTATCCATTTTTGTATGAATTCTGAAGGCAGATTCACTATATCCAGACCAAGTGCATCATTTACCTGTGTTGAGAAAATGATCAGTGCGATCCCGCTGGTAAAACCTACGATCAAAGGGTATGGAAAATACTTTAATAATGCACCAAGCCTGAATAATCCCATAAATATCAGGATGATACCTGCTAATATTGTGGAAATGATCAGCCCATTGATCCCATACTTTTCAACGATACCGAAAACAATTACAATAAATGCACCTGTAGGACCTCCTATCTGGACACGGCTTCCGCCTAGAACTGAAATTATAAATCCGGCAATTATTGCAGTAATCAATCCTTTTTCCGGTGAGACCCCTGATGCAACTGCAAAAGCAATTGATAAAGGCAATGCAACAACTCCAACCACCAGTCCGGCAAAGATATCCCTGGAAAGCTGCTTTTTATCTATTCCATTCTGAAATAAGGTAAATAATTTTGGTCTGAAGAGTGTGTTCTTTATCAATCCTGATCAATTTTTGCAAAGCTATCACGAAATAGATCATGATGTACCCTCGACGAAAAAAAAAATGAGTGTTCTGACAAATGTCAATTGGCTGCTTCTAATTGACTGCCCCTACTTCCTGAAATTAGTGCTCTCAAAGATCTTGTCGGCCGATCCGGCAATAAAACCACTGAAAAGTTTTCCATTTTTACCGGGGTATCGCAGAGCAAATTCATAGTAGCAGGAAGGTATTATATTGTCCCCCTCTAAAAATTCAAGATACACTTTGTCGGCAAGGGTACTTGATTGTTCCAGGAGCTGCGCCGGCGTTCCCTTGATCTCACCTCCGGAGCTATTGAGTTCAAAACCATTCTTCTTCAGAAATTCATTGACTTTAAAAATCGTATTATACCTTTCGAGATAATTTACACTTACCGTAAAATGGTTGGCCCGATACCCATAGGCGTAAACCCATGCTGCATATTCGGAAACAAGCCTTAGTTTTTCATATAATGTAAAAGATGGTGTACCAAAAACACTCCCTGATACTACCAATTGATCGGAATCAAAGGTTTCATCTGGCACCTTATCTATAATTTTCTTTATTTCATTCTGGAATTCCTTTGAGAATTTCTCAAGTATCAATTCACTTATAAATACACGCGGATACCCTTTAAGCTCATAATGCTTTGCGAATAGTTTTTTTTCAGGAAAATGATATTGGCCAGCTTCCTTGTACCCGGAATTCAGGAATGGTTTTGCAAGGATTTCGATACCTACCCTAGGATCATTATAGGTTCTGAAAGCCACATGATCATTCACGATCTGTTCTCCCTCGACCTCGAATAAATGATGAATTTTTTCAACGGATGGATTTTCCTGAGAATACTGTTTCCACAAAATATTAAAAATCTCTTCTACATTCATTTTTTTGAAAGTTAAATTACAAAATTAGAACCATTTCAGCCGAAAAAAGTTTGTTTTTAAATAAAAGTAAAAGTATGATGTATATCATGAAGATTCTTTATGTAACTTAATTTAAAATAATTACTTTTAGCTTTCGTTAATCACAATACTAAATAACTGATATTCAATGGAATTACTAAAAACTTTACGTCTTAAGGCCAGCCAGAACTGCCAAAGGATCGTACTCCCGGAAGGAGATGAAGAAAGAACTATTCTTGCCGCCGACCAGATCATAAGAGAAAAACTGGCCCACATTATACTACTTGGAGATCCTGCATCCATAAATTCCCTTGTAGAAAAGTATGGTCTCGACAATATTGAAAAAGCAAAGATCGTGGATCCCATGAATCATCCAAAAAAACAGGAATACGCTGATATGCTTTATAATATTCGCAAAAGTAAGGGTCTTTCAAAGGAAGAGGCTATGAGGTTGACCGAGGACCCCCTTTACCTTGGAACGCTTATGATAAAAGCAGGCGATGCTGACGGAGAGGTAGCCGGAGCAAGAAATGCAACGGGAGATGTCCTTCGTCCAGCTTTTCAGATCGTTAAAACTATGCCAGGGATAAGTGTAGTCTCTGGTGCTTTCATTATGATCCTTAAGGACAAAGAATTTGGTGAAGATGGGATTATAGTATTTGCCGACGGAGCTGTTCACCCCGACCCTACTGAGAACGAACTTGCAGAAATAGCTGTTGCCACCGGTGCAACCGTGCGTCAAATACTTGGTTTCGAACCCCGGATTGCTATGTGCAGTTTCTCAACCAAGGGAAGTGCCAGCCATCCTATGGTTGATAAAGTTGTAAATGCAACCAAAAGGGCACGGGAGCTTGACCCGACGCTGCTTATTGATGGGGACCTGCAAATAGACGCAGCACTTATCAAGGAGATCGGATTAAGTAAAGCGCCGGGAAGCCCGCTCGCCGGAAATGCCAATGTGCTTATTTTCCCGGATCTGAATTCTGGAAATATTGCATATAAACTTGTACAAAGGCTTGCACATGCTGAAGCAATTGGCCCTGTTCTCCAGGGAATGGCGGCACCAATAAACGACCTGTCAAGAGGTTGTTCCGTGAGTGATATTGTTAACCTGGTTGCCATTACTTCCAACCAGGCTGCAGGAATGAAGAATAAAAAATCCCAAGAATAAATTAAAATATGATAATCCTCGTACTAAATTGTGGTTCTTCGTCGGTTAAATACCAGTTGTTTAATATGACAGACGATGCCGAAGTTATTGCAAAAGGGATGGTTGAACGTATAGGCTTCAACGATGCCGTTATTACGCATAAAGCAACAGGAAAAGAAAAATATACTGAAGAATCTGGCATTCCGGACCACACAGTTGCTATAAACAAGGTTTTCCAATTGCTTACTGACAAGGAACTCGGTGTAATTAGTGATATTAAACAGATCAAAGCCGTTGGCCACAGGGTTGTTCAGGGGGGTGAAAGTTATAAGGAAAGTGTGCTTATTACAAAAGACGTAATTAAAGATGTCGAACTCAATAGTGAGCTTGCTCCCTTGCACAATCCCGCTAACCTAAAAGGTATCATGTCGGTAGAGAACCTCTTGCCAGGAATACCTCAAATCGCAGTATTCGACACCTCATTTCACCAGACTATGCCTCCTTATGCCTATAAGTATGCCATACCTGATGAATTCTACCTGAAATACAAGATCCGGAAATATGGATATCATGGAACAAGTCATAAATATGTTTCCAAGGCAGCGAGTAATGTAATTGGCAGGGATACAAGGGATCTAAAGATGATTACATGTCACCTCGGAAACGGTGCCTCCATAACAGCTGTTGAATATGGAAAATCCATTGATACATCCATGGGATTTACTCCTGTTGACGGACTGATCATGGGAACAAGGACCGGGGATATTGACCCGGGAGTCCTGTTGTTCCTGGCCGATAAGGAGCATCTGAGCCTAAAAGGGGTAAATAATATGATCAACAAAAACAGTGGAATG
>CAYSAH010000333.1:0-4887 GCA_964428945.1 uncultured Bacteroidaceae bacterium
TAATATGGTCATAATCCAAGGTTTCCCCATTTTCGAGTTTAATAGCTTTTACAGAACCATTTTCGGTGATTACGCGTTCGACCGGCGTGTTCAAACTGACTTTCCCACCCCTGCTGATGATGTGTTCCATCATTTTTAAATATACAGAACCAGTTCCGCCCAGTGGGTAGGCAAATTGTTCCGCCAGGGTGGCATGTCTGACCTCCCGTCTGGTGAATATTGCATTTTTTATGGCTTCGGACAAGGAGAGTTTTTTAATTCTCTGCGAGGCAAAATCGCTGTCTAGTTCAGTACAATTGATGCCCCATAGCTTTTCAGAATAAGTTTTAAAGAATATGCGGTAAAGGCGTGTTCCAAACCTGTGTATAACCCAACCTTCGAAGGTGGACCTGTCTTTTACCGGGAAGACCTTCTGCTGTAGATAGCTTCCTATACAAAGTGAGGCCTGCCAGAGGCCCAGTCCCTTCAGTGCATTGAAAACCCGGATAGGGTAATCAAAAAATGTTTTATTGTAGAAAATCCTTGTTTTGCGATGTACGATATCATAATCCTTGCCTACGACATCGAGCCACAGGGCATTGATATTTTTGTCCTTGCTAAAAAACCGGTGCGGGCCCAGGTCAACCGTCTGATCCCAGAGTGAAACAGAGCGTGACATTCCTCCGACTGTGTCGGAGGCCTCATATACATCGATACAAGAAATTCTGCCCCCAAGCTCCTTTGAAAGCTGGTAGGCAGAAGTTAAACCTGCTGGACCTCCCCCGATTACAGCAATTCTCATTTTCATTTATTTGTATGGATAAAAGTAAGAAAAAACGGAAAACCTTAAGAAGGAGTATTTTTTGAAAGAGAGAATCTTGTTTATACCTATCGAAAACTTACTACAAGAAAAATCAATGTGGAATGCAGGCAAAAAAAAACCAACCCTTTGGGCTGGTTTTTACATGAAGCTTAATATTTTTTATTTCTTATGACGAGGCTCATCAGAAACGCTGATCTTTTTACGCCCTTTTTTCCTTCTCAATGAAAGGACCTTTCTGCCGCTGGCAGAGGCCATTCTTTCCCTGAAGCCATGCTTGTTTCTGCGCTTCCTTCTCGATGGCTGAAATGTTCTTTTTGACATATCTTATAGTTTACTTAATTTCATTTTCAAATCAAATCGGGGTGCAAAAATAACGAAATCCTTTTAAAGACAAAAGTTTTATCAGGAAATATTCTATGTTACGACCAATAAACGATCATTTTTTCATTGAACCACCCTTCGTTAAACCAACTGCTTATAGGAATGATCTGAATCCTTTTCCCGAATCCTCCCAGTTCCTGGCTCAGGTCACCTCCTTTCAGATATATAATTCCATTCGGTTTTATATTTTTTGATTCAGGGGAGATAAGCGGTTTCGTCCATCGGTAAAATTGGGGGAATGCAGTTACAGCCCGACTTACAACAAAATCAAATTTAGCATTCAAAGTTTCTCCCCGGGCCTGGAATGCTTTGATATTTTGAATCTTTGCGTCAATTGCAAGCTCATTTACCACCTTTATTTTTTTTGCAATGGAGTCAACCAGGGTGAATTCTGATCCGGGAAACATGATCGCGAGAGGCAGGCCAGGAAAGCCGCCGCCTGTTCCAAGGTCTAAGATCCTCGTCCCTGGACTGAAAGAAGTGAATTTTGCAATGGCCAGTGAATGGAGGATATGCCTTTCCTCAAGGTGTTCAAAGTCTTTTCTCGAGATTACATTTATCTTTTCATTCCAGTGCTTTAAGGAAATTGCGAGATCCTTAAATTGCTCTAACTGGGTCCCGGTAAGGTTTGGGAAGTATTTTCGAATAAGTTCCATCAGGTGCCTTATTGAGCATCGGTATTCCTGAGGATATTCAGCAGAAGTTCGCGAGCCCTGAATAGCTGCGCCTTTACGGTTCCTATCGGCAGTTCAAGTTGGTCTGAGATCTCCTCGTATGAATACTCGTTGAAGTAACGCAACTCAATCAATGTCCTGTACCTGGGTTTTAATTTAGCTACAACATCACGCATCAATTTTATTTTCTGATCATTGATCATATTGGCTTCAGGATCCGGGGTATCAGATTGTATAAGGGAGGAGGGGCTCAGCCCATCTTCACCGTCAACTTTAGAGTCGAGGGAAACCATATTGCCTCTTTGTTTCCTGATATAATCAATACAATTATTTGTAGCGATCTTGAAGAGCCAGGTACTGAATGCAAAACTCGGTGTATATTGCTTAAGGTTCTTGAACGCTTTACCAAAAGCCTCAATGGTAAGGTCTTCTGCATCGATGGGATTGTTCACCATCTTTAAAAGCATAAAGTAAATTGCGTCACGGTATTTACCAAGTAATTGTGCATATGCCTGCTGATCTCCCTTATGGGCGCGGTTGACCAGTTCTATATCCTGTTGTGCTTTGTCAGATAAGCTGTTGTTTAATTCCATTTATGTTCCCGGGGTCTGATTACGTTAGAGATTTGAATGATCGCCACTAAGAGCAGTATCAATGGATCTAACAGCAGCGAAGGTAACAATAAATCCTTTTCCTTCAACTTGTTAATTGCCAATTTAACAATGAGCATCTTGTTAATTGCAAGAATTGCCCATGCTCCGATACCTACCCATATCCAGTAGTTAAAAAATAGCAATGTGACCACAGAAATATAGAAAAGGACCCTGCTAAGATATTCGAGACCAAGTATGAACTTTGAGGAGAGCGTGTAATACCTGCCGGTGGAGAGGTGTCGTTTTTTTTGTTTGAACCCTTAGGAAAAAGTCGCTGGAGCTTCAGAGATGGTAAAGCTTTCCGGCGATAACTCTACTCCAGTATTTGTTCTTGTTGAGGCTTCATTTACAAAAAGGTCATCATCGCCTGAAAGAACCTTAAGGTGGCTTGCAAATCCTTTATGCCTGAAAAACAATTCTTTTTTATACGCCATATTTCTTCCAACACCCATGTAGGCTCTCCCCTTGATCGCAAACGAGATATATTGTAACGCCGTGATGAGGGTTTCATAGCGCACCAGAATATTTAGAAGTCCTCTTTTCCGCTCATATTTCCCCACACCCAGGACAAGTTCTGTATTATTGGAAAAATTACGGGACATTTTTGTTATCCATTGATCTGAAGAGGGGTAGCAATCAGCATCGCTGAACAACAGGTGCTCATTTTTTGCAGCTTTTATTCCAACTGTGATGGCCAGTTTCTTACCATGGGTGAATTTATTGTCCTTTTGAATAGTAGTATACCTAAGCCCCGGATAAACCACTTTCATATCCATGAGTATTTCTTCAGAATTATCAGTAGAGCAATCATTTACGACGACTATCTCAAAGTCGGGGTAATCCTGTTCCAGGAAACGTGGCAGGTTTTTAGAAAGGTTTTCTGCTTCATTCCTTGCACAAATGATCACGGAGATCCCAATTTTTTTTCTACGGGTATCGGGCAAACGAAAAAAGGTAAACCTGGTGTAAATATAATAGTTGTAAATAAGCTGAATTACAAATGAAAGGAGAAGGATCCCGGCAATGATCCATGTAAACAGACTAGCACTTGCATATAAATTATCGAATAGCATCAGAATTTAAATTAGTGGCAATGTTAGGAAAGATAATCCGTTCTCACAACCACCCCTTAAGCTGGACCATACATTTTTATTAACATAATCCCTATCTTTGCCGACTGACTTAGCAGGATGAAATTTGAAATTTTACATAAGGACTCAAAAAGTAATGCCCGTGCAGGATTAATAAGTACGGACCATTCAACTTTTAATACTCCCGTATTCATGCCTGTTGGAACACAGGGTACTGTGAAAGCAGTTCACCAGTATGAATTGAAAAATGATATTGATGCACCGATAATACTCGGAAATACGTACCATCTCTATCTTAGACCGGGCCTGGATGTGATCTCTGAAGCAGGAGGCTTGCATAAATTCATTAACTGGGACCGGTCAATTCTTACGGACAGTGGAGGATACCAGGTTTTTTCATTATCGGCGAACAGGAAACTTGCCCGGGAAGGTGCCAGGTTCTCATCCCACATCGACGGATCCAAGCACCTGTTCACCCCTGAAAATGTTGTTGATATCCAGCGTGTAATCGGAGCTGATATTATCATGGCCTTCGATGAATGCACTCCCTGGCCGTGTGACCATAAATATGCAGAGGATTCGCTTGAACTGACACATCACTGGCTTGACAGGGGCTGGGAACACTTTAATAATACAGAACCAGGATACGGTCACAGACAGGCTTTTTTCCCAATTGTGCAGGGAAGCGTCTATGAAGATCTTAGAAAGGCTTCTGCCGGGAAAATTGCTTCACTGGGTGCTGAAGGAAATGCGATCGGCGGCTTATCGGTGGGTGAGCCTGCAGAGGATATGTACAGGATGATCGAAGTTGTAAATAGGATACTCCCGGAAGACAGACCCAGGTACCTGATGGGAGTAGGAACGCCAGTCAATATTCTTGAGGCTATTGAACGAGGTGTTGATATGTTCGATTGTGTTATGCCAACCCGCAATGGAAGGAATGGTATGCTTTTTACAAGCAAGGGGATCATGAACATGCGCAACAGGAAATGGATGAATGATTTTTCTCCAATAGATGAAATGGCCCATTCTGTTGTGGATATGCAATATTCAAGGGCATATTTGCGTCATTTAATCATTGCTGGTGAACTATTGGGCGCGCAGATTGCCACTCTGCATAACCTTGCATTTTATATGTGGCTGGTCAGAGAAGCTTTCATTCAAATTGAGAAAGGTGAATTTACGCCATGGAAGGCAAAAATGGTGAAAGATTTAAGTACAAGATTATAAAGCTGTTAAAGCTTAAGATAATTGATGTATACATTATCAGGAAATTCCTGGGAACT
>CAYSAH010000334.1:0-4876 GCA_964428945.1 uncultured Bacteroidaceae bacterium
TGGGCAAGGAAAGGACCATCCGGTGCCTCCGGGTCCAGGTTTTGAAAATCAATTCCATTCAGACGGATCAACCTTGCGAGTTCCCTTGTAGTTATAACGTAATCAATATCCTGTGTATTACTGGTTGAATATTCAGGTCTTCTGGCTTCCTGCTTGGCTGCTGTGCAATTTGTAATAAGTACGGAGTGAATTCTGTTGGCATGGATCTGATGCTTGTCAGCAAACCATGTTTTGACTAATTTCCCGACCAATTGATGAGGTGACCTGACCGGGGTAAGATTCGAGATCAGGTCAGGGCGAAATTCCTCAACATAATTTACCCATGCCGGGCACCGGGATGTGATGAGAGGAAGATTTTCCCTGGTTCTGAACCGCATGTTGAATTCAACTGCCTGCTCCAATACAGTGACATCGCCTCCAAATGCTGTTTCGAATATAAAATCGAACCCGATTTTACGCAGTGCATTATTCATGATACCTTTTATGTCGGTACCTGGCCTGAACCCAAATTCTTCCGACAATGAGACCGGCACTTCAGGTGAATACTGGACCACAACGGTTATTTCAGGATCGTCAAAAGAAGCGTCGAGTTCCTGGAACTGGGTATGATCGATAAGTGCCCCGGTAGGACAGGAAACAACGCACATTCCACAATCAATACAACTTGAAAACTGTAAAGGTTCTGCCATCGCTGTAGCTATGGTAAGCTCGTCGCCTCTTCTTACAAAATCAATGGTTGATACACCTACAATTTCCTCGCATATCCTCACACACCTTCCACAAAGAATGCATTTTGCAGGATCCCTGATAATACCGTGACTGGAAGTATCAAGTTTGTAATTGCTTTTTATCCCATGTATTTTCCTGTTTCTTACATTAAGGTCTTCGGCAAGTTTTTGAAGTTCGCAATTGCCATTCCTTTCGCAATAAAGGCAATCATCAGGATGATCTGAAAGCAGGAGTTCCACGTTAGTTTTCCGGGCTTTAAGAACCCTTGGAGAATGTGTTTTTATCTTCATCCATTCCTGGACAGGAAATGAGCAGGCGGGGACCAGGTTATCATACCCTTCAACTTCCACTACACACATTCTGCATGCACCGGTTGGTGAAAGGTCTTCCATGCTGCAAAGTGTCGGAACCCTTATACCATTATTCCTCAAGGCAGAAAGTATTGTTTCTCCCTTATAGACATCAATGGTCTTCCTGTTTACTTCGATTTTGATCATTATAACAAATTTCCTTCAGTTTCAGTTATAGAACACTGCGCTGAATTTGCAAACTTCCTTACAGATTCCACAACCGGTACATTTATCAGGAACAATAAAGAAGGGATGACGCTCTGTCCCAATAATTGCATCTTCAGGACAGCGTTTCGCACAGATCGCACAACCTGTACACAATTCCACATCGATATAGTAGGTACGCAATTCCCTGCAAACATTTGGTTTACAGTGCCTGTCGAAAATGTGCTCCTCAAACTCCTCCCTGAAATGCTTAAGTGAACTTACAAGCGGATTTGATGCCAGTTGCCCGAGTCCGCAAAGTGATGTATCGCGCATTACCCCGGCAAGTTTTTCAAGCTGCATCAAAGCCCTGAATTTTTCCAATGTATCATCCTGACCATCATCCACCGGCTTTTTTGATATCCCTTCAAGCAGTTCTGACATTCGTTTGGTTCCCTCCCTGCAAGGTATGCATTTCCCACAGCTCTCCTTCTTCATAAAGCTGATGAAGTAGCGTACCAGGTCGACAACACAAGTCTTTTCATCAAGCACGAGGATCCCTCCTGCACCAAGCACCATGCCCTCACGGCTGAAGGCATCAAAGCATATTGGTATATTGAGTTTGCCGGCCGGGATAATACAACCATATGGTCCGCCAATGTGAACAGCTTTTAATGTATGGCCAGAGGGCGTACCCCCAATGATCTCTTCAACAAGATATTCAAGACTCGTTCCCATCGGAATCTCAATCAATCCCCTGTTCCTTGCCCGTCCGCTTATTGAAAATATTTTTGTTCCCTTTGATTCTTCCGTTCCTATTCCATTGAACCATTCGGGGCCATTGGCAACAATATGCGGAACATTTGAAAGGGTCTCAACATTATTTACTACGGTTGGTTTCCTGTGGAATCCGCTCTCTGCAGGGAAAGGAGGTTTTGATTGCGGCATCCCCCGTTTTCCCTCCATGCTGGCAATAAGTGCTGTTTCCTCGCCGCAAACAAATGCCCCGGGACCTTTCCTTATAAAAATATCGAGGTTAAAACCGCTGTTATATATATTATGACCCAGGAAGCCATATTCCCTGGCTGATTTAATTGCAGCAGTCAGCTTCCTTATGGAATCCAGGTACTCAGAACGTATATATATAAATGCCTTGGTAGCGCCGATTGCGTATGCTGCAATACATATTCCTTCAATCAACTGGTGGGGATTACCTTCCATTAATGCACGGTCCATAAAGGCTCCGGGATCGCTCTCTTCGGCATTACATACAAGGTATTTCTGCTCCGCCGGCGTTTGTTGCGCAACCATCCACTTTTTTCCTGTTAGAAATCCGCTTCCTGACCTGCCCCTCAAACCGCTCTCTTCCATAAGTATGCAAATCTCATCAAAAGTACGGAAACGGATTGTCCTCAGGAATGGTCTGTACCCTCCACGCGAAATGTATTCTTCGATGGATAATGGATCTATGATTCCGTTATATTTTAAGAGTATTCTCCTCTGTTTTGCAAAAAAAGCCAATTCATCAATGAACGGGATATCCAACCAGGCATCAAGGGTATCATCCCTGAGCTGTCCAAGCACCTGCTCACGCGGTATGGTGTGATGGATAACATCGTCAAGGATCATCGTCACATTATCGGCATTTATACCTGTAAAGAGAACCCTTGTTCTTCCCGGAAGCTGTATACTGAAAATCGGCTCATCAGCTGCCAGTCCTATCGCACCTGTTCCCCTTACATCAGCTTCAATCCCCCTTTCTGCAAGGTATGCCTCCACCGTCCCAAATACCTTTTCACTGCCAGCAATACGTCCGGAAGTATTCATGCCAACAAGTATCAAGGGTTTATATATTGTCTTCCTTGAAAAAAATGCCAGCCTGTCCCTCAGTTCCTGAGAATAAGCAGATGGATCCTGTTCGACGAATTCATCGATAAATTCAACCATTGTATTTACTTCATCGGGTACTGACATAGACTTATCGATGTTTCGCCCGCAGTTCCTCCAGGAGTTCCTTTACCCTGGCAGTCCTCAGGCGTGGGTAATAATCGTCGTTTATCGCTATAACGGGTGACTGTCCGCATGCCCCTATGCATGCAACAACTTCCAGGCTGAACATCCCATCCCTTGTGTTCTGGCCATCCTCTATCCCCAGCTGCTTCTTTAATTCTTTTAAAATTGAAGAAGAATGGTCAATATGACAAGCCGACCCATTACAAACCTTTATATGGTATTTACCCCGTGGAGTAAATCTGAACTGATTATAAAAAGTTGCCAGTCCGTATACCTTGCTTGTAGGAAGATTCAGATGCTCACCGATCTTCTCAAGGGCCTCATCAGATAAGAATCCATATTCATCCTGTATGGCTTGCAGGACCGGGATAAGAGAATCCCTTTTAACAGGCTGAAATTCAGCTAATATTTTCTCAATCTGCTCCACCTCTCCTTGTAATGAATTCCTTGTACAGAAAAATAATCTCCTTTATTATCCGGATAACTTTATTGTTTCGATAACAAATATATATTTTTGTGTTGTGAATTCATAAACATTGTTATTTATATAACAGCAAATTAATACCTATAAGATAACAATCAGCCTAATTCTCTCTTTTTCTGTAGCTTGTGCTTTGTGAAATTCAATTTATAAGAAATATAAATTGCATGCTCATAACTTGGCGAAGCTAATACTTCATAAAAATTGAATCAATTTACTTTGTATCTTCGTTGATATGAAAGAAAAAGTGGTCATACAGATCTGCATGGGCAGTTCCTGTTTCAGCAGGGGGAACGGCAAGACCCTTAAAGTGATCCAGAATTATTTGAAAGAGCATAATCTTGAAGGGGATGTGGTTCTTAAGGGGAATCACTGTTTCTCTGACTGCAGTTTAGGCCCTGTTGTGAAGATAAATGATAAGCTGCACGAAAATGTCAATGCTGACAACATACTTGAATTGCTTGAGTTAACCTTTAACCCGGTATAATGTATATTGAACCAGTATTAAAAATAGATCGGGAGAAATGCACCGCGTGTTACGCCTGTGTGAGGGCCTGTCCGGTTAAAGCTATTAAAGTTGAAACTGAACGTCCCAAGCCTGAAATTATCGCCGAAAGGTGCATTGGCTGCGGAAATTGTCATGCAGCCTGTGGTGATGATGCCGTGATTATAAGGGATGGGAAAGCTGAACTTCGAAAGCTTATAAAAAGCGGAGAATCTATTGCCGCACTTCTCGATCCATCAATTGCCGGTGAATTCCCTGACATTACAGATTACAGGAAGTTTGTAAGTATGGTGCGTAAGCTCGGCTTCCGCCATGTCCATGAAGTCGCCTTTGGTGCAGAGCTTGTTGCCTTACAGTATAAGCACCTGGTTGATAACAGCAAAGGCAAATATTACCTGTTTTCCAATTGCCCCATTACAGTAATGTATATTGAAAAATACAAGCCTGATCTGATTAAGAACCTTGCTCCAATCATGCCGCCGGTAATTGCCACTGCCAGGGTAGTCAGGAAGATACATGGCGAAAAAGTTAAGTTAGCCTATATTTCCCCCCTTATCGCAAGCAAGCAGGAGGCTGTGCGGCTTTCAAAAGATGAAAAAATAGATACAGTTCTTACATTCATTGAATTAAGGGAGCTTTTCAGGGAATATAACA
>CAYSAH010000335.1:0-4863 GCA_964428945.1 uncultured Bacteroidaceae bacterium
AGGAGGCAATGCACCGGTATCCTGACCTTCATTTCATCAGTTGGGGCAGGTGAGAGGCTGTAGGTTGATGCTTTCGTTTCGTATACAGCCTCAAGGTCAATAACAGCTGAGGTAGGCGAACCGTTCCAGGAGATGAGACCGCCGGGCTTTACCCTGAATCTTTTATTGATCACATTTTGCAGTGTAAAAAGATATTCTCCATCATCGATAGTCACATCTCCAAACATAGAGAAATCTCCCTTTTCATCGATTTCAATATTCAAAGTTCCGTTACCGCTGGCCTCAATAATATCACCTACTTTTGGATCAAAAATAAGCTGAACACTTGTATTTGAATTTATATCAAGGTCCATGTCAAGTGTTAACCCCAAAGGAGGAGAAGTGAGGTTTTTTTCATCGATATCAATATTTTCTTCAGCAACAATGAAGGTAATAAAATCACTCGATTGAATCTCAGCTGCATTGTATAATGGGAGTTTCAGATTGGTGCGTTTTTCAGTGCTGGCAGCCACTTTTATATTAATCTGGTCAGGAGGCCCCCTAAGATCAGCAATGGCAGAAGCATAAACATCCCCGTAAAACTGTTCATTATCAAACCTGGATGTTGAAAGGAAATTAAAATTCTTTGCATTAAGATCAATATTGATGAATATACTGGTGAGGTTAGAAGTACTAATATTCCCATCAGCAGTAAGAGAATTACCATAGTTATCTTTAATGATCAGATCATCAAAAAAGATATCATTATTATAAATTCTAACCTTGTCATTTAAGAAGTATTTACATTGGGTGCTTTTTATTGTTGCTGATGTATTCTTAAAAAATAAATTACCATTTATCATTGGCTCTTTAAGGGTTCCGTCTATCGTGAGGAAAATATCCCCACGGCCATCGACATCCTCCAGCGTCCCTTCAAGCAAAGGTTGAAATGTTTGCAATTTAAGATCAGCAACGGTAAGGTTCAGATCAAGTTGATCATTTTTTGGTTTATAGAAACCGCTTGCACGGATAATATTAAAAGGATTTTCCAGGGTTTTCAACTCCAGTCCCAATTGTTCCTGCTCCCGGAGCCACTTTGCCCCGATATAGGTATTTCCGAATGACTGCCCGTTCAGGGTAAGGGCTTCTGCCAGCATATCAGATGTTATCATTGGTTTTCCTGACTCTTGTTTTAAGGTTGTGTTCCCTGAGATATTCCCTTCGATTTCGAGCGGGAAATCCTTTACAAGGCTATTTATCAGGAGCAGGTTTAAATTGGCAAGTTTGAGGGTTATTGAATCCCCGTCCAGTTTCGAATATCTTCCATCTGCAAGAAAATACTGATCATTCCCTTCAATTAACAAGCTGTCAATTGCGATGCCATTCCGGTTTAAGTTAATCACTGACAAAGGAATATTAAATCTTCTCTTGTTGTAAACAAAGTAAGACGGAAGTATTTCCAGATTATATGACAATTCCCCATTATCTTTAAAGATTTCTCCCCGGGTTGAAATATTACCCGAATAATCCCCGATCGAATCATTATCCCATTCAATCATAAGATCATTTTTATTTCCGCTCAAAACAGCATTTATTTCCGGATTTTCGATCTCAAAGCCGTCATTAAGTGTTAGATTATCAGCTAAAATCCTGACATCAAGCGAGCTGGTATCTGAATTTATCTCGAAATTCAGATTTTCCCATCCGAAATCGCTGAATTCAAAATAGGGCAATGATCCTGCGCAGGTAAAGTGATAATTCTCCATAATGGGTTTAAAGCTGCCATACAGCTTTATTCCTTCGGAAATTCTGAACCTCGGAAGAAAGAATTCCAGGAGTGGGTTAATATCCTTCAGGCTCAAGGTGAAAGAAAAGTCATTTAATGATTCATCTGGTGCAATAATTTCAGGGAAGAGGCTGAAATGGTCATTTACAAGGCTTGCAATTCTGTTTGGAAGTTCTCGCAAATTATAATTCCCCCTGATATCTGCGTCGAGAAGTTCTGATTCCACGGTGATGAATGAAGAATCAGGCCTGTTTCCTGTTTTTAAAAGGATGTCATAGACCTGAACCTGACTCCCGGTTCTTCTGAAGAGACTGTTAACCAGTCTTGCTTCACCATTCAGATCATCCAGGCTGCTACCGGTCATATCCGTTTTGAGAAAAAATGATGCAAAATATTCAGGATCATCATCTCTAAGATGCAGGTAATAGGGGCGCAGATTTGAAACGTCAACACTAAAGTTGAAGGCAGGTATCTCATTTCCAAGGTCAATACTACCTGCAAAGTTCAGATCAATATTTGGATCTCTTATATAGAAAGCCCCGTCAAACTTTCTGTTGGAAAAAATGCCTTCAAGCTGAATATTGCTGTAATCATAGCCATAAATACCAAGGGTGTCGATCAGTCCTGAGATATTGGCACTCAGGTTGCCATTATCACTCACACCCTCGAGACGGGTGCTGAAATTAATCTTCCCCAGCCATGCTTCCCTGGCAAGCAGCCGGCCCAGTTTAAACCCGTCCGATGCTGCCTTTCCATTGAAAAGTAGTTTTCTGGTGGAATCAGGTTTCATATTAAGGTCGATGCTTATATTTCCAAGATTGGATGCCAGAAGACCTGTTGTTTCAAAATTTGTTGTATAACCTTTGAATGCTCCACGGTAATTGAAATTTTCGATTGCCGGGTACTTTTCACCTAATGATTGAATACCAGTTTCCAAATCTTTGGTAAGATAGCTCAGATCTTTTATTGTTGAGGAAAATTCACGAAAATTGAAATCCATGAAAAGGCTGTCAATTGATGGAAGCCCGGTCATTCTCATGTCAAATTCCATTCTTGTATCATCCTGGTAATCAATGAACAAATTATCACCTTTAAGATCACCAAAGCTTCCGAATACTGCACCTCGGATATTAATTATACCGGAGAGATACTTTACCGGGGTAAAAAAATATGCTATGTCGCTGAAATCAAAGAGTGAATTTGCGGAAGATATATAGGTTTGGACGGAATCGAACACCCACATGAAATTTTTTGGATTATTGAATCTGAAATCCACTACAGGTACATCCCCGACAGAAAATGGAGTAATCAGATGTCCCTGGCTAAAGGTCATAAACTTCGGACTCGTCGTGAAATCGAATGAAACATCCCTGATCACAAATCCAGACACTTCTTTCCCGGAAGCTTTTTTGATCTTAATGTAGGTTGTATCAAGATTAAATTCGAAGTCCTCTGCTTTAATGTCTATTTCACGAACATCCATATCCCTGAAATCAATCCCGGAACCTCGATAGGGGTATTCGCTGTCGAGCATTCTAAACCTTGAATCAGTAAAATCTATCAGATCAATTTTTATTTGTGTTTTCTCTTCTGCACTGAGATCCTTTGACAGAGAATCAATAAGGAATTGAAGCGAGGTATTTCTATCCTCATCTTTAGCAATTTGCATATATGCATTTTCAAAGGATAATTTCCTGAAATGAATAAGCTTATTATCCGGCCGGAATTTCCTGACCCTTAACTTTGTCACTTCAGAATACATCAGGGTATCGCCATGCTGGTCCTCCAGGTAGAAATCATATACCTGCAATCTTTTAAAAAAACTGTAATGAACTGCTGAAATTGAAACCTCAATTTTCAGCTTTTCTGAGATCAGGCCTGTAAAATAGTCAGCAAGTGAAGTCTGAACCTGTTTATTTTGCAGGAAGAGCAAAGCCATTGTCGGCAGGGAGATGATTACCAACACAATAATAAATCCTATTTTCGCTAACTTTTTAATACTTTTGCACCTGTTTAATATGAGTACGTAAAAAAAACAAAAATAGTCTAATATATCACGCCAAACCAGTAATTTATGAGCATAACCATTCTGGGCATCGAATCATCCTGTGATGATACTTCTGCAGCTGTTATCCGTGACAGGGTACTGCTTTCGAATGTAATCGCAGGACAAGCCGTTCATGTTGCCTATGGAGGAGTCGTACCTGAACTGGCATCCCGTGCCCACCAGCAAAATATTATCCCTGTTGTTGATTTGGCGCTGAAGAAGGCCGGGGTCGGGGTGGAAGATATTGATGCAGTCGCTTTTACAAGGGGACCGGGTCTATTGGGCTCCCTGTTGGTAGGAACTTCCTTTGTGAAGGGATTTGCATTGGCCAGGGGCATAAAAATGATCGATGTAAACCATCTCCAGGCCCATGTCCTGGTTCATTTTATTCAGACAGACCAAAATTCCGCTTCACCTTCTTTTCCCTTTCTTTGTTTGCTTGTTTCAGGTGGTCATACCCAACTTATTTTAGTAAAGGACCATCTTGAAATGGAAATTATTGGAAAGACCATCGATGATGCTGCGGGTGAAGCCTTTGACAAGTGTGCAAAAGTTATGGGTTTGCCTTATCCGGGTGGACCATTGATCGATAAACTTGCAGCTGAAGGAGACTCCTCCAGGTTCGACTTTAATAAGCCCCGTATTGATGGATTGGATTATTCTTTCAGCGGATTGAAGACTTCGTTTCTTTACTTCCTGAGGGACCAGTTAAAAAAGGATGCTCAGTTTATAGAAAAAAACAAAAATGACCTGGCGGCTTCCCTGCAAAGAACGATCATCGGGATCCTGATGGAAAAACTGAAAAAGGCTGTTGACGCCACGGGCATAAAGGAGATCGCCCTGGCAGGGGGTGTGTCAGCCAATTCAGGACTAAGAAATGAAATTATTGAGGCTTCGATTAAAAATAAATGGAAAACCTGCATTCCTGAATTCAGGTTTACAACCGATAATGCGGCGATGATAGCAATAACAGGCTATTATAAATTTCACCAGGGACAATTTGCCTCGCCCGATATTACCCCTTTGGCCAGGATGCATTTCTGATATCCAG
>CAYSAH010000336.1:0-4856 GCA_964428945.1 uncultured Bacteroidaceae bacterium
AGGTCTGATCGATTAATGCACCTTGCACCGGTACGTTTGCATTACCTGTCTGGCCAATACTTGTTCTTAGTTTTAATGCAGAAACAACTTCTGATTCTTTAAGAAAAGATTCATTCTTAATGTTCCAGGCTAAAGCGCCTGAATAAAAATTACCCCACTTTTCATTGATAAACCTGGAAGTTCCGTCTCTTCTGAATGATAATGTTGCAAGAAAACGGTCATCATAAGAGTAATTTGCTCTTGCCAAATATGACATCATAAATAGTTCATCAGCAGAAGTAGATAAATAAAATTCGGATGCTCCCTGGAGAGAATAATAACCCAATATTTCGTTTTGAAAATCCCTGGCTTCCGATCTTATGTATTCACTATTGTAATTTTGAAAAGAAACTCCACCTACTACATTAACTCCGTGTTTACCGAAATTTTCGGAGAAAGTAAAATAGTTTTCATTTACAACATTTATTGAATTTATGCTGGCAGAAATTCCCAAACCATTATTAAGGGCTCCCGATGGAGTATCTTTTGAATAAAACGAGTTGTTTTTAAGATTGTAAAAGTCCAATCCAACTGTAGATCTGAAAAATAACCAGTCGGTTAATTGAAAATTGGCATAAAAATTCCCAATTGAACGGTTGATATTTTTATCAAGGTCTGTATTTTCTGCAATGTTTTCCGGACTGCCCTTATCATTTTCCAGGTAGCTATCCAAATATACCTGAGGAATCCCTGCTCTTCTGAAACGGGCTTGTGTATTGTTATCTAACCGAAATGGTTTTTGAAACAGGCTCGATATTACTATTCCAGCAGCAGTTCCTTCTCTACCGTCGGTAGGAACACCGTTATTAATTATATTGCTATATGTAAAACTGCCTCCTACCAGAATGTTTTTGGTAAAATGATGATCCAGTGAAAGGCGAGAGGTGAATTTTCTAAAATCAGTCTCAATCAAAATTGATTTGTTCTGATTATAAGAAGCAGAAAAAGCATAACTGGTTTTATCTGACTTCCCTTGCATTGATAATGAATGATTTTGAACTATTCCTCTTCGGAATATTACATCCTGCCAGTTGACATTCATTAAATCAGCATCGGGAAATTGATAAGGAGTGCCATCAGCAGCTGTAAAAAGCCTGTTAGTAGTATTCTGAGTTTGCTGCAATGTTACATAATCTTTGAAACTAAGCATGTCTATCCTTTTATTCATCTCCTGGATACCGTAGTACGCTTTATATGTTATTCCTGATTCACCTTTTCTGCCTTTTTTTGTGGTAATCATAATAACACCATTTGCACCACGATTACCATAGATTGCAGTGGCAGATGCATCTTTCAATACTTCAATAGATTCTATATCATCCGGGTTAATGTATGCAAATGAACTCATCTGTGAAGAATAATTTTCCAAACCCCCGCCTCCGGATGTGGACACTTCGTTAATTGGAAAACCATCAACTACGATGAGAGGTTGTGAACTTCCGCTTACTGAGGTAATACCTCTGATGCTCATTTTTGTAGCAGCACCTGGTTGTCCTCCTGTTGAACTGATGGATAAACCTGTTACCTGGCCTTGCAACGCTTCTTCAATATTGGTAATAGGCCTGTCCTTAATCACCTCAGGACTTACGGATGCAACTGCTCCGGTAATATTACCACGTCTTTGGGTTCCGTATCCTACTACCACAACTGCATCCATTCCAACCACATCATCTTCAAGTACAACATCTATATTCCGATTTTGCCCTACTGCAATCTCCTGCGTTTTCATACCAATAAATGAAAAAATCAGTACTGATGATGAACCTGTTACCGAAATTGTATAATTGCCGCTTAAATCAGTAGCCGCACCATTCGATGTTCCTTTTTCAGCAATTGTTACCCCTGGAATCGCCTCTCCTGTGTTATCCTTCACAGTACCCGAAACCAATATTCCCTGCGCGAAAAGAGCATGAAAATTGAAGAGACTGAGCACTGTCAGTACAAGGATTATATTTAATTTTCGATTCATGATCGTATTTGTTTTAAGTTTGAAATTTGTTTTCATCTTCTACTCCACAATTTTTAACGAGATCTCGTCAATTGAGATTTTCACATCTGATACACCTCCTACTATTATATCAGGAAAAGCATTGGATCTTGTAACTCCATCATCAGGTATTCTGACCACAACGGAAACAAGTTGCCATTGGGTAGTCAAAGCCACAGGCAGGCTGCTTCCGGAAATTGGATAATACTCAGAATAACCTTCAGGTTCTCTGCCACCCAATGAACTGCTCCAGGAGGGAAGATGGTTAACTAAACGCAAGGTATTCAGACTTGCAGCACCTGCAGTAGCTGCCTTTATATACAAACTTAAGGTATAATCCCTGCCATTTTCAAGAGCTACAGTAATGCTGGGATCTTTGTCGCGGGAAATTAGTTGTGCCCAGCCCCAGGATCCCAGAAAATTAAAGTAAGACGTGAAAGCCGTTCCGTTTGCTCCACCAGCTTCGACATAATAAGGAAATCCGCTTCCGTTCCATGTTTGCCATCCTACAATCGCTCCTGTTTCAAAATCGCCATTAAGAATCAATTCCGGTGGCCCAACCTGGACTAAATCCATTTTTTCTACTGTTGCAGTGCTGCCATCTGCTGCCCTGGTAATTGTCAAAGAAATGCTGACAGGCTTGTTAACATCAAACTGCACTGTTGGGTTTTGGTCAGTTGAGGTAGCAGGTGTGCCGCCTTCAAACTCCCAGCTCCATGATGTGGCTCCGCCAATTGATTGATCTGTAAAGGTTACAGTCTCTCCAACCTTGATCCTTGTTGCAGATGGACTGAAATCTGCAATTAAAACAGGGAAAATCGTGATGGGAAAGCTCATCGAGTCTTTACTTCCGTCAAAATACTCAACCAACAAAGTGGGAGCAATATTCCCCGCTTCTCCAAAAACTACACCTACCTCAGGTTTGCCTGATGTGGCAGGTTCTCCACCTGGAAAGATCCAGGTGCGGTTTTTAACACCGAGAGAAAGGTCAATAAACTTCAAAGTATCTCCCCCGGCAACTGCTTTATCTGCTGAAACAGTTGCCATGAGTTCTTTTGTTTCTTCCTGGTCATTACCATATTCCTTTACACAGGAATTAAATAATAATAGCAGTGCGACCGCGAGAAAAAGCAAGTACTTCAAAGAAGTATTCTGCTGTAAAAACGATTTTCTTCTCATAATTTTAAACTTGATTAGTTAAGTCCTTGATTTTCTGTAATTTGTATATCGGTTGATTTTGAATCAATTTCAATTGTCCCTGTATCTCCATTGAGTGATTTGTAACTATTTCCCTTTATCGAAATCTGGTTACAATTCTGAATTCTGATCGTTGGTACATCAGGGAATATTGGCTGGTATGTTTGGGTTTGTGTTATCCGGTTTCCTTCGAATGTTAATCCGTCAACTGAGATAGCCGACAATATAGAGGCATCAAACGTATTTATAACATTATTTCGGACTACGATGTTAATACTATATTTCCCCTGCATATATTCAGGAGTTTGATATTCAGGACCGATGTGAATTACTGATTGCGCTCCGTTTCCTCCATGTACACAGTCCTGAAATGTATTATTTTCGATGATAAGGCTGTCGCACGGACCGGACTCGTTCCACAATCCTAAATCGCCTGTGATTAGCAGACTTGCCATTTGTGAAGAAAAATAATTATTCCGCACGATGACTTTGCGGGGAACAGAAATGAGAAAGCTCCGTGCCCGGTTGTTACGTACAATATTGTTTTCGAGCAATGCGGTCGGATACCATGAAATATTTTCGATGCCGTAATATTTTTCAACTTTCCCTTTAACCGATTCATTAAAAGTTAAAATGGAGATCTTCTCATTTATTCTTTCAACATTGGTCAGCATCAGGTTCCTGGTTGTTGGAATCAATGAATTATTTACAATTCTGACACTATCACCGGCTTCTCCAAAAATATAATCGTTTTGATGTGGATGATAGGTTTCCACTGCCACGCGGTAATCATCAATAATTTTATTAACCCTCACATAGGTGCCATGAATATTGGTAGCATCATCCAGCATATTTTCGAAAGTACAGTTGCGAATAATTACCTCGCCTTTACAATTGCAAAAATGGGTGGCATCGGCGGTGGTCGTGATCATTCTGCCCTCACCTTCCTTAAGCACCACATTAAATCCATCCAGCGTAATATTCTCGCAGCGCTCGGCAATAAGCCCCATAGCACCGGCATGATGCACATTTACATTATT
Organism: uncultured Bacteroidaceae bacterium; assembly: GCA_964428945.1. Classification (GTDB taxonomy): domain Bacteria; phylum Bacteroidota; class Bacteroidia; order Bacteroidales; genus M55B112. The sequence continues at coordinate 4,264 of CAYSAH010000336.1, forward strand.
AAATACAAGATTTTGACTTTTGAATAATCTAAACGCCGGACTGGTTCGGTTATAGAGGTATTCTCCCTTTGAGCAAAAAACTGTGCCGACAGGAGGTACTTCAGGATAACGGGTTGTTAAACGTACAACCCCTGACTCCAACTCTTTTGCAGGAAATTGGTTAACATCGAATCCGCTATATTTCACATGGTTGTACAGAGGTGCCATTGTTTCCGGATTCCATATAATGTTCTGACCAACAATCTGGTCGTACTTTTCTCCTTTGGCAAACGCAAATCCATATTTTCTTTCATAAGGAGAATCTTCTCTTTCCAGAGATAAATACAGATGGCCGTCACTTACTTTATAAGGTGTTTTCACCTTAATATCAAAAGTCCTTTCAGCCTGATTATTGGCCACTACATCGCCTTCAAGACAAAATGGAACAGCCCAGTTTATACTTAAATTCTTTACCGTGATATTTTTACTGTCTTCAATGATGAATGGGATCATCTTGCCATGAAAGATAAACTCCGAACCGTTGCCTTCAACTTCAAGACCATCAAAATCAATTATCGGGAATGCTGTTCTTTTCAGCCCGTTATCATTGTTGG
>CAYSAH010000337.1:0-4849 GCA_964428945.1 uncultured Bacteroidaceae bacterium
GCAATAACTATCTTTGAGGTTGTCAATAATTGTAGTTGGATTAATTTCTGATGTTGGATGAACATTGCAGATATTTAGGGGTTTAACTATCATTCCTGTACTTCCTGGATAAGGGCAATTGGATTATCGCCAGGATTATAACTTATAAGATTTCATCAGATAGCTGAAAGGTATGTCAACAAAAATTAAGGTACTTGTTTGTGAAGACAATAAGCTTACGCAACGTGTCCTGGAAGCTGCGCTTAGAAAATTGAACTTTGATATCATTGTTGCTTCCGATGGTGAGCAGGGGATAAGGTACATTAAAGAACAGGATATCAAGCTGATCGTAACTGATATAAATATGCCCTACAATAACGGGCTTGAGATCGTTGAATTTGTTCGAAAGAATTATAAAGAAAGGATCCCTGTTATCATCGTATCAAATATCAGTCTTGATGAAACCCGTAAACATGCCAAAGAATTAGGTGCTGATGCCTATTTTACCAAGCCATTTGATCCCGCGGAGCTTGTTAAAACCATTAAAACGCTTGTAATTGCTGTCTAACTTCTCCATTGTATATGAGAATTGCAACGATTTCTTTCCTGCTGCTGTTAAGTTTTGGTCTTTACTCACAGACAGAGACCGACAGTTTAGTCTCGGCGGAGGATCTCTTCAGGAAAGCCAGGACGCTATCAGAAAATGATGAAGTTAGCGCTGCAAAGGCGCTTTCACTTTTTATCCTGGAGGAATACCCTGAATATAACGATTTGAAAATATACCTTGCATTACTCTATGGCCGAGGCTCATACTTTGATTCAGCTTTTATTCAACTGAGACCAGTATTGGATGCAGAACCTGAGAATGCAGATGCCCTTCTTGCAAGGTCAACCTTGTTTTTCTGGAGTGAGCAATGGGATTCACTATTGGTGGCTTCATCTGAGGCTCTCGAAGCATTGCCAGGGAATACCGATCTTCTTTACCAGCAGGCATTGGCACAATACATGTCAGGGCAGAAGGATGATGCCCTGGAAACATTGGACCAGTTACTCCTTTCGGACCCGGAAAATGAAAGGACAATAAAACTAAGGAAACAATTACTGACCGATCACCAGGGACCGGAGATCTTTATCAGGTATATGTTCGATCACTTTAAGCAGCCTTATTTGAGAAAGTGGCATATGCTTTCCACAGGAGTTTCCTATCCCCTGGCAAAAGGCACAATTTCCCCATACCTGAATACCGGCCATTTCGTTGATGAAACAAGGGGATTTCTTTCCACTACAGCCTTCCAGCTTAATACTGATGCCTACCTGAATATCACGGAAAAAAACGTTTTACTGCTCGGTTATGGTGTCGGAACAGGTGATTATTTTCCACGGCACAGGGCATTGTTACATATTTGGCAGGTATTTCCGGCAGCTTGGTCTGTTTCGGCAGGGGCACGCTATTTTTATTTTGATCAGCACTATATTTTTTATGTATTCGGCGCTGATAAATATATTGGGAATTATTGGTTTGACCTGAAGAATTACGTTTTCAGAAAGGATTACGGACTTTCCATGGCGAGCTACTTAACCGTACGACGCTATGGAGCAAGCAGGTACGATTATATTTCAGGGACTATAGGTTACGGGACTTCCCCCGATGAACCAATTACCAGTCTCACGGATTTGCAACGTTTAAATTCCCTGTCTGCCCAACTTATGTTCATGAAGCAGCTTAGCGGCCAAATAAAAATTGGGGCAGGAGCCGGATACCAGTATGAGGAATTCCTTGACCTTCAATACAGGCACAGGATAAACCTGCAGGCAGCAATTTATTATAAGTTCTATTAGAAGTTGAAACACAAGATTTTCATATGGATCATAATTGTTCAGGCATTGGTCTTTAATGCAGCATTAGGTCAGACCGGTTTGCAGGAACAAACTTTGCCGACGGATTCTGCTTCTACCGCGTTTTCAGAGAAAGTGATTTCAGTAGTTATTCCACGTTATACTGGTCGCTTCGAGAAGATATTTGAAACCTTTGAAAAATCACCCACCCTGGTTGTGGTGCTCTACATCGTTATTATCTACTCGATCGTGACGCTGATCATACTCACCATATTTATTCTGATGAACCGTTCCAAAATGCAGAAGCAGGAGGAAGTATACAATGAGTTAAGCGAACAGTACCAGCAATTTCTTATCGATTATCTTTTCGAAGAGGAGGACAGGCAGCCTGTATTTAAAAGGATATCACAAATCGCTTCCAGTGCATATAAACGACAGATACTCATAAATCAGATCATTGAACTTAGTGTGAATATGCAGGGGAAAGCGAAAGAAGATCTGCGTAATTTGTACCTTGACCTTGGTCTGAAACGGGATTCACTAAGAAAGGCTCTCAATAAGAAATGGCACGAGAATGTAAAAGGCTTCAGGGAGCTTGCCTTTATGAATATCCGGTCGGCAAATGAGCACATCATTAAGTGCCTGAATTCTCCAAACCAGATCCTAAGGATGGAGGCACAGATCGCCCTGGTCCGCTTGTCTGATGATAATCCCTACGAATTTATGAGCCTGCTGGAAAAGCCGCTTGCAAGGTGGGAACAGATTACCTTGCATGAACTGGTAACACAACACAATCTGAATGTTCCGGATTTCAGTCAGTGGCTTGAATCAGAAAATCTTACTATCGTCGCTTTCAGTCTGCAGATGATTTCCTGGTTCAAACAGGTACAGGCGATCGATGGCGCGATAAAATTGCTTGGTCATGAAGATGAGTACATCAGGTTTATGGCCATCAGGACCTGCGGTGACCTGGGTTTAAAAATTTGCCTGTCCGAATTGAAGAAAATGTATAAAGATGAACCTTTAAAGAACAAGCTGGAGATTTTGACGGCATTTGGAAAAATTCCTGAAGTGGAAAAGCTTCAGTTCCTGAATGAGGTGCTTGATGCTGAAGACGACGTTCAACTTCAGATCCTCGCCACCAAGGCCATTGAGAACATGGATGAACCTGGCATTGCAAGGCTTATAAAATTAATGAAATCTAAATCGGAATACAAAAACTACCAGATCATAATCAGGCACGTTCTGGATGGGAGGATCTATTAATGAGCGGGTTTTGGCAGATTATCGGGACAATTGCAGAGAACACTGTATTCATTCTTACAGTGATCATCTTTGGAACCTACCTCACCCTGATGGTGTTTTCTGCGATCTCACTCAGAAAATACCTTCGGAAGAACAGCTATGTAGATTATAATTCAATCATTACATCACCTATCTCTCCATCTATATCGGTCATCGCACCTGCTTACAACGAAAGTGCGACGATCGTCGATAATATCCGTACACTTCTTTCATTGTATTATAACAATTACGAGATCGTGGTTATAAATGATGGAAGTACAGACGATTCCATGGAGAAGATTATAGAAGCCTATGAACTGGAGAAGGTAAATTACTATTTTGATTATCACCTTCCTTGTGAAAGGATCAGGGGGGTTTACAAATCAAAGAACAGGTCCTTCAAGAAGCTTATGGTAGTGGATAAGCGTAACGGGGGAAAGGCCGATGCGCTCAATGCTGGTCTGAACGTTACCAAAAATGACCTTGTTGTAAGTATCGATGCAGATTCGATCATGGAGCAGGATGCTTTGCTCAGGCTGGTTAAACCGTTTTTAGAAGAAAAGGAGAAGAAGGTTATTGGAGCAGGTGGAGTGATCCGAATTGCTAATTCATGTGAAATATCAGGCGGACATATCAACAAGATACACCTCCCGAGAAAATGGCTGCCCAGGGCACAGGTAATGGAATATACCAGGGCCTTTTTAATGGGTAGAATGGCATGGAGTGAGCTTGATGGACTCTTGCTGATATCGGGAGCCCTGGGTATGTTCAACAGGGATATAATGATCAAGGCAGGGGGCTACAGCACCAAAACCGTTGGAGAAGACATGGAGCTGGTGGTGCGCATCAGGCGTTATATGGCCGAAAGAAACCTGGATTACATTGTAGAATACATACCTGATCCACTTTGCTGGACCGAAGTCCCCTCAGATCTAAAGACACTGGCGAGGCAACGGAGCAGGTGGACACGCGGTACCCTTGAGACGCTCTATACCCACAGGAAACTTTTCTTTAACCGGAAATATGGTAAACTTGGAATGCTTGGCTATCCTTATTGGCTGTTTTTCGAATGGCTGGCGCCGATCGTAGAGTTTATTGGAATTTTATGGTTTACCGTCCTGGCGATCCTTGGCAGGCTGAATGTACCCTTCTTCCTGCTGCTACTGGGTTTTGTGTATTTCTTTGCAGTTTCACTTTCCATATGGTCGGTCCTCTTCGAGGAGATCACCTTTCACAAATATGAAAAACGAAGAGATGTACTGAAGTTGATGCTCACAGCATTCCTGGAACCTTTCTTTTATCATCCCGTCATCCTCGTGATGAATATAAAGGGAAATATCGATAAGATCCTGAACAAAAAGACCTGGGGGGTAATGGAGCGTGAAGGATTCTCAGCGCAAGGCAAAAAGAAAAAAAGTAAGAAGAAGCAGTCCTGAGCCGTGGCTTGAACCTTCACATCAAACGCTCAAGCGTATATTTCTTGATCTTAAACACCTTGCGAACTGCTTAAGCAGTGTTGAAATTAAAACTTTGTGAAACTGCGTGACTCCTTTGAGCCTCTTTGTTTAATTGCCGTTACACAAAGGTCATAGAGTTTTCTTCCCTTTTCCAGGACTTCAGCAGTATAAGCTGTTTCAGTCATCTGCAATGCGAGCTCCGTTTGGGTTTCCACGTTTCTCAAGGCCAGCCTGTATTCTTCCAGGCTGTCCAATTCAGATTGTTTTCGATTTGTTTTCATTTTTAATTTGTT
>CAYSAH010000338.1:0-4848 GCA_964428945.1 uncultured Bacteroidaceae bacterium
CACCTGGCGACAGTTTTAAGTACAATAACAGTTTTTTTTAAGGAAATTAAGGAGATTTTCACTGGTGTTTTCAAATTCAACTGGAACATTGAGACCAGGTATGCCTTAAAACTAATATTATCTGCGATCCCCGTACTTATTGTTGGCCTCTTTTTTGAGGAGGAGGTCGAATCGCTTTTTTCAAAGGATCATAATTTAATCGGCAATGTTCATTCACATGCCAATCTGATTGTTGTAGGCTTTGCCCTGCTTCTCACTGCTATTCTCCTTGCTCTTACAAACTTTATAAAACCGGGACAGGGAAAAAGGATTCCCTACCTGGATGCTCTTATTATAGGCATCGCACAGGCCGTTGCTGTAATTCCCGGGCTGTCAAGATCCGGTTCAACCATAGCCACCGGACTCCTCCTGAAAAATAACAGGGAGGAAGTTGCCCGATTTTCTTTCCTTATGGTGCTTATACCTATTATTGGAGCTTCAATTCTGATGATGGCTGATTGGTCAAAATCCGGAAATTCCCAGACGGAAATTCTTCCGCTGATCGCTGGTTTTATTGCTGCGTATGTCAGTGGTTTTCTTGCCTGTAAATGGATGATAGGAATTGTCAAAAAAGGAAAACTTATCTGGTTTGCAGTTTATTGTGCAATTATAGGTCTGATTTCAATAATTTTTTCACTATAGATATGATAAACTACACGGCGGAAGATTTTATTGCCGGACAGCTTATCCATATTGATAAGGATTTGGGATGGACCTCATTTGATGTTGTCAATAAAATCCGTGTTGCCCTGAGAAATGAAATGGGCATAAAGAAGATCAAAGTCGGACACACAGGAACCCTGGATCCACTGGCTACAGGACTTGTCATCCTGTGCACCGGAAAAGCAACAAAACAAATAGAGTCTTATACGGGTCTTGATAAAGAATATATTGCCCAGATTACCTTTGGATCCACAACTCCCTCCTTTGATCTTGAAACTGATGTGGATCAGACTTTTCCCTATGGGCATATAACCTATGAAAGGCTTGAATCAGCTTTGTCAAAATTCCTCGGAAAGACGGAACAGGTGCCTCCTAATTTTTCTGCAAAACAGGTAAACGGGCAGAGAGCTTATAACAGGGCCCGTCAGGGAGAGGAATTTGAATTAAAAAAAAACCTGGTAACTATTTATGAATTGGATATACTTAAGTTTGAATTACCAGTTGTTGAAATCAGAATTCTTTGCAGTAAAGGCACTTACATACGTTCCTTTGCAAACGACCTCGGTAAAATTCTTTCTTCAGGAGCGCATCTTTCAGGCCTTCGAAGGACCAAAATCGGAGATTTTTATGTAAATGATGCGGAAAAAGTATCTGACTTTATAAAAAATTTAAAACCTTTGTAACCTTTTTGTGTTTGTTACGTATAAAGTAGCTCGTCTCAAAGAATGTCTACAATTTATTCCAATCATAATTAAATTATAAATCCAAATGAAGTTATCTCAATACAAGTTTACCCTTCCTCCTGACCTGATCGCAAAATATCCACAGGAGAACAGAGACGAATCAAAACTTCTGGTCCTCCATAAGAAAACAGGAAAAATAGAACATAAAGTCTTTAAAGACATTATCGACTATTTCGGTGACAATGATATTATGATTTTTAATGATACGAAAGTTTTTCCCGCCAGGTTATACGGAAACAAGGAAAAGACCGGTGCTGAAATTGAAGTATTTCTGCTCAGGGAATTAAACAGGGAACAAAGATTATGGGATGTCCTCGTCGATCCTGCAAGAAAGATACGCATTGGCAATAAACTTTATTTTGGTGAGGATGATGTCCTGGTTGCAGAGGTAATTGATAATACCACTTCAAGGGGACGAACTTTGAGATTTCTTTACGATGGCGATTACGATGACTTTAAAAAAACACTTTTCGACCTGGGGGAAACTCCTTTGCCAAAATTTATTGATCGTCCGGTAGAACCTGAAGACCGTGAAAGATTCCAGACCATTTTTGCTAAAAATGAAGGAGCTGTTGCAGCTCCTACAGCAGGGATGCACTTCAGCCGTGAATTATTGAAACGCCTGGAAATAAAAGGTGTTGATTTCGCCTATGTAACCTTGCATGTTGGACTCGGAAACTTCAGAACAGTAGATGTTGAAGACCTGACAAAACATAAAATGGATTCTGAGAGGATCGTCATTGGAGATGAAGCAGTTGAACGTGTAAATGCAGCAAAGGAAAGAAGAAGCAATATTTGCGCTGTTGGAACAACGGTTATGAGGACCCTTGAAAGTTCAGTTTCCACAACCGGCCAGTTAAAGCCTTATGATGGATGGACCAATAAATTCATCTTCCCTCCCTACGATTTTAGTGTTTCCAACCGGATGATCTCGAATTTTCACCTTCCCTATTCAACGCTCTTAATGATGGTATCTGCGTTTGCAGGTTATGAACAACTTATGGAAGCATATAAGGTTGCGATCAAAGAGAAGTACAGGTTTGGTACATACGGAGATGCAATGCTCATCTTATAAATTACTGAGCTGAATGCCCCTGATCAATTCCATAATTTCGTGGCTCAATGTCAAACGAATTCATCAGATTGAATTATTTAAAAAATATCCTGGAAACGTTCAGAGTGAGGTGTTCACAAAACTTATCAGCCTTGCCGAAGATACAGAATGGGGCAAAAGGTACGGGTACAGCGATATTCAGTCGGTCAAACAGTTTCAGGATAGGGTGCCGGTTCAAACCTATGAGGATATAATTCCATATGTAAACAGACAGCGTGCGGGTGAACAAAACATACTTTGGCCAACAGATATAAAGTGGTATGCCAAATCATCCGGTACAACCTCTGAAAAGAGTAAATTTATACCGGTAAGCCCGGAAGCCCTTGAAGAGTGTCATTTCCGGGGAGGTAAAGATGTTATGGCACTATATACAAAACAATTCCCCGACTCTACGGTACTCCGGGGAAAGGCCCTTACACTGGGCGGCAGTCACCAGATCAATAACCATAGTACACAATCGTATTACGGAGACCTCTCAGCCATCCTGATAGAGAACCTCCCATTTTGGGCAAGTTTCATAAGAACACCTTCTGCAGAGATTGCCCTTATACCGGATTTTGAAGAAAAAGTAGATAAGATCACTAAGATCGCCATTAAGGAAAATGTTACAAATATTGCAGGAGTACCCTCCTGGAACCTGGTGTTACTGAAACACATTCTAGATGCCACAGGTAACGATAATCTGCTGGATATCTGGCCTAACCTCGAGTTGTTCACCCATGGAGGGGTTAGCTTTGCTCCATACAGGGAACAATTTTTAAAAATCATACCCTCTCCCCAGATGCATTACCTTGAAACCTATAATGCTTCTGAAGGATTTTTTGGAATCCAGGATGACCTCTCTGATAGTTCAATGCTTCTCATGCTGGATTATGGGGTATTTTTTGAATTCATTCCGCTCGATAAACTTAATGATCCGGGTACTCCTGTTTATACCATTGAAGAGGTTGAAATTGGTATAAACTATGCCCTTGTTATCAGCACGAATGGTGGATTATGGAGATATATGATCGGAGATACGATAGAATTTACTTCGCTTACTCCACATAAATTTAAGATCACCGGCAGAACAAAATATTATATCAATGCCTTTGGAGAGGAAATTATACTTGATAACGCCGAAAAAGCCTTACTTACAGCATGCAAACATACAGGGGCATTGATCAAAGACTATACAGCAGGCCCAATCTATATGACCGGAGACAACAAAGGATCGCATGAATGGATGATAGAATTTGAAAGGAAGCCTGAGGACCTCGAGCGGTTTACTGATGTCCTTGATAAAACACTGTGTTCCATCAATTCGGATTATGAAGCAAAGAGATTTAAAAATACCACTCTTTTAAAACCTTCTGTTATTTCAGTGCCGGATGGTACATTTTACCACTGGTTTCAGACCAAAGGAAAGGTTGGCGGTCAAAATAAAATGCCCCGGCTCTCAAATGACAGAAAATACCTTGATGAAATACGTCAACTGATTTCATAAAAAGTTCTTATTTTAGTATTCTGTTCTCAAATAATCAATTATGCATATAGCTGTTGCAGGAAATATCGGATCCGGGAAAACAACCCTTACCAGATTGCTATCAAAACATTACGGATGGGAAGCTCAATTTGAAGATGTGGATGATAATCCATACCTGAATGACTTTTACGAAGATATGCAACGATGGTCGTTCAACCTCCAGATCTATTTCCTGAACAGCAGGTTCAGTCAGATCGTTAAGATCCGGCAGGGGGATAAAACAACAATTCAGGACAGGACCATTTATGAGGATGCCTATATCTTTGCCCCAAACCTTCACAGCATGGGACTAATGACAACAAGGGATTTTGAGAACTACTTCGCTCTCTTTAACCTGATGAGTTCCCTAATCGAACCCCCCGACCTTCTTATCTACCTGAGGGCTTCAATTCCTACCCTTGTTAACCAGATCCAGAACAGGGGCAGAAAATATGAGGACAATATAAGGCTCGATTATCTGAAACATCTCAATGAAAGATATGAAGCCTGGATTGAAACCTACAGCCTGGGAAAACTACTTATCGTCGATGCCGATAATTATAATTTTCCTGCAAAACCGGAAGATCTGAGCGTGGTAATAGATAAAATTAATGCAAACCTGCACGGCTTGTTTTAAACTCTTTTTTATTGAACAAGCCTGTTCACTGCTGAAGTCAGGATGCAGACTATAATCACTGTGCTGTTTCAACTTCCTGAGGTTCAAAAACCAGGTCCACCACATTCGCTCCTTTCAAAATTTTCTTCATCAGCTTCTTAATATCCTT
>CAYSAH010000339.1:0-4803 GCA_964428945.1 uncultured Bacteroidaceae bacterium
TATGATACGGGCCTTCGTCCATTATAAATTATAATTGATTACGCTGCAAAAGTACTTTTATTTTTGAATTTCAAAACGTGAGGAAATGTATTTTATACTTTGAATTTATAAATTCAGTGTTAATTTTTAATTTGTGGTGATATACCTGGAAAGTCAGCTCCGGCAATTATAAAAACTACTTAATTTCCCTTACTCTTGAATGTTTTCGGCATGATTTCATAAGCAGTTCCAATTGCTTTCAAATATCGGAAGTGGGAAGCAAGCGCCTTTCGATAAGGCATTTCCATGTAGGGGAGCTCATGCTTTTTACATAGTTCTCTAAACATGGGGAGCAGTTTTACATAGTGGACATGACTCACATTAGGCAACAGATGATGCAGCGTATGTGCATTAAAGCCTCCCAGTGTCCAATTTAACAGAACACTTCCCGGATTATAGTCGATTGTGGCAAGGAGTTGGAGTTTGGCCCAGCTTAACGCCATTTTGTTACCATTTCCGGGTTCTGGTCTCAAGGTAAAATCCGAAATGTGGGAAACTGCCATAACGCCTATGAAGACCAGGGAAACTATGGCTCCGTTAAGCATGAAGGCGACAAGCACCAATTTCCAGTCCACAGTCGTGAAAACAAGGGGCAATATAACCATAAAGGACAGGTAGAGGAGTTTGTAAAGCACAAGGCCGACTTTTTCCCTGCCGGGAATCTCAATAAGCTTATTTTTGCCTGCTATCATTAACAGGTCTTTTGTAAAATACCAATCAAGGGAATACAACATATACAGGATTGGGGCATACAGGTATTGGAACCTGTGGAACCACTTCAGGCCCTGGTTCCTTGTAAGCCTTATCAATGGGTTTTTGACAATGTTAAGGTCACTTCCTTCAATATTCGTATACAGGTGATGCGATTCCGTATGATTTTTACCCCAGATGTAAGCGTTATAACCCTGCAGGTTAAAGCTTAAAGTAAAGAGCAGCTTATTCCAGAATTTGCTTTTTACAGCTACCCCATGGGCAGCATCGTGCGAGATATTAAATGCAGTAAGCAATACCGATAAGCCAAAAAGAATGTAAAATACAAGAAAAAATGTGGCATTTGTACTGAATAGCATAAGAAAATAAAACAGGAGATCCAGTCCGAAATACAGGAATATTTTGGCTTTCATTTTTCCATTTCCCAGCTTTGAAATTCCTTTCCCGGAAAAGTAATGTTCAGTTTTAATGATCAGCTCTTCCAGGAATAATGATCCTTCGTCGTTGTTATATTTTATTTTTTTCATTTAAGCCATTTTAAACGATTTCGGCTTCGTAACTGCGCATGAGCCGTTTCCGTCCTTTAAAAAATTTGATCGTCCTGTTGAGCCAGCCTGATTCCTTTTTGAAAATGAGATCCATAAAAACAGGATGACAGTTTTTGTAAGATACGGGAATTGCCTTCTTTTTAAAATTTAAGGTTGATGCCAAGGTTTGTAATATTATCCAGTTTTTTAAGGAGGCCTGGAGGCTTACTGTCAAACCGGGTGGAAAGGGCAATTACAAGTTTGAGGTGAGTCGTAACAGTTACTGCAAGATTCAGATCATTCAACAGCCTGTAATCAGAAAAGTCTTTGAGGTAGGGTTGAAAGTAAAATACATTGTCAAGCCTCAAAGTTTTGCTAAGTTTAAGGTTGAGGCTGTTAACCACAGATGCCCTGAAATACCTGGTTTCAAAGATCTCACCGGGCAAAAGCCGGGTAGTATCCAGAACTTCCAGTTCCCTCATTGCTCCAAGGTTGAAGTTGATTTTTAAGGCTTTCTGATCCACTGCAAGGAGTCTCAGGCCTGCACCAATGATTTCCCTTTTATCCAGTAAAAGAACGTTATTGAATTGTACCTGGTAGAATTCGAAAGTTTTTATTCGATCTGAAATTTTAAAATTATGCCTGAGATGGATATATCCGCTGTTCAAAATTCCAACACCCGATTGCGAAAGAAGGTTATAGCCTCCCAGGATTTTAAATTCGTTCCTGTTTCCCACCAGGATTATGGCCGGAGAGATATCCAGCATATCCGTATTTGAGTTTCCCCTGGTTCCATTATAGGAAAGGGACAGTGCATAAATTGTTGAATCACTTCCGTCGATAACCCTTTCTGCATTTATGATCGTTTGGGAAAAGGCCGTATTGAAGAAGATCAAAAATACGGTGGCACTGACTATGATTCTCATAAGTTATTTATTTGCGAATTCAGATAAACCATTGGAGTGCAACACCATGCGAAGATACTAAAAATTGTTAAGATCTTCTGCCTGCGGGAACCTTCCCGGCATAGCTTTTTGCATACGGCAGGGCAGGAGTATCTGATCTTTATCCGTATTAAAGGAACTCCCTTTCCCAAATAAGGATAAGTCGAAAACCCGGGGTACTACTGATCCGTTCCCGAATGTTGCTTATGATCAAACCGGGAGGTACATATCTTTGAAGAATTGCATATGGGAAGGACCGCTTCAATTAAATTACTTCCCAAAAATAAAAAACCGCACAAAAAACCTGAATTTAAATTTCACAAAACCCACAACGCGTAAGTCCGGAAATCTGATCGCAGATTTTTTGTACGGCTTCTTTCTTTATTTTGCCAGTCCTGAGCTTAAATCTCCTTAATGATCATCTTTCGTGTAGAAGAAAACACATCGGCACTGATCGTATAGAAGTATACTCCTTTATCAAGCTTTCCTGAATCAAAATCTACTGTATGCCTTCCGGAAGTATATTCTTTCCCTGCAAGCTCAGCAATTTCTTGCCCAAGAACTGAGTAGACTTTCAATGAAACATATGTATTTTGTGGAATTACAAAAGAAATTGTTGTGCTTCCGTTAACAGGATTTGGATAGTTTTGTCCAAGTTTGTACTCACTTTCCACCTGGATTTCATTTATTCCCACAACACAGGCGTTCAAAGCTGCTCCGCCGTCACCTTCAAGGTCATACTTATAGTTTGAGAGGCAGAGTTTATCTATTTTGGCTCCCGGTTCACATATCCCGATGGTAAGCGTATGTTCTCCAACCGTAAGAGGAACATTATCAAGAATCTTCCATTCCCATCCATTTGTCAGCAGGCCGTTATACTTCTTAAATTCACCATTGTCAACCTTTGCCCATACGGCATCAGATGCATTGCTTCCGCAATTCAGCCTTGCGTAAATCCTGTAAATGGTATCTTTGTCAAGGGTGAAGTCAACCGTAAGGAAATCGTCAGCTGAAGAAGGAGCTTCAGTAAGATATTCATGGTCGGCCTTTGGTGTGGCAAAGAATGTAGGATTGGTGAAGCCCACCTTATCAGCTTCCCAGTTTGCTCCCAGTTCGGTGCACTCTGCTTCAAACAGGGGTCCATAATTACGGGTTGCAAATGAAGGAACTCCCGATTCCCACCACTCGTACCAACGGCCAAAATCCACATTCGGGAAGGTATGTATTCTTACGTTTGTATTTTTCTGGGTACTGTCGAGCATGAACTTGTCAACAAAGGCCTCCAGTTCAGGTCTCTGGGATGCGGGAAAAGCACAATGTCCGTGATCCGGATCGAAAGTAAATCCGAACCTGTCAGCCACACCAAAAGTTTTCCATACTTCAAGCGCAGCCCGGCAGGAAACGTAGCCAGACTCTTCTGCGAGCCATTCCTGCGAAGGGTTACCGATAAACAACATGGCACGTGGAGCAACAAGGGCCATTAGCTCATGATGGTCCATCGGCAATCTTGCAGTGGCAACACCAGAAAACTGGAACATGTCCTGGATAAACCAGACATGACTTGTAGCACCAAGTTTTTCAACATTTCCAACTGTCTCGGAGACCCGCCATGCGGCACCGCCTCCACCACCGGATTCCTGTACCAGTGTAAGTGCAATACGTTCATCAAGGGCTCCTGCCCAAAGTGCCATTTTGCCTGCAAAGGAGCAACCTGTTACAGCAAGGTGATGAAGATCAATGGGAAGGTCTGCAGCAACCAATTCCAGTCCGTCAATGAGCCTGCTTACACCCCATGACCAGGCGCTGTAGGCTCCGTTTTCTACAAGTTCAGGATATAGTGCGTTGAACGGTTCACTGCCCCTGACCTGTGTATGTGCCATTACCTGACCGTAATTAAATGGTATCCTTGCTATATTACGGATAGTAAACACATCCGCAGGAAGGCTTCCGTTGGGTCCGCCCATGCCAATAATGGCAGGGAAGGGACCATCACCTTCCGGAAGGCTGATTGCTGAAGTCAGGGTTAAGGTATTTCCATTCACAGTTATATTAACCGTAAGGGTCCCGTCTGCATAGCTTGCAGTTATGTCTTCCGGGCGATCAGGCTTCGGGCCTACTTCGTAATATTCCAATTCAGCAATAATCTCAGCACGGCGACATTCCCAGTCTGCAAAATCTGTGGATCGTCCGCTTCCGTCCGACCATGCAAATGGATCGGGAAGAGGTTCGACAACCGGGAGATCTGCGAAAGCAGGCAGGGGCGGTGCAGTACATTCAGCGCCGGTATTCTCAAGGTCATAAACGAGAGGAATATCCTGGGCAAATGAATTCAGAACCACGAATGTGGTAAGCAGAAGCAAGGACAGGCTTCCTTTAAGTTTCATTTTTGTTTTCATGATTAATTAGTTAGTAGTAGTTAAATATTTGGTTAATCTTTTATTTTGCAAACGTTTAGATGTATATCCGACAGAAATAGCGATACTGGTCCCAACATCTTAATATCGTTATTGCAATCGGTTGCAAGAATTCAAATATACAAATTGAAAATCTAATTCATTGTAATATTTCAAATATTTAATGAT
>CAYSAH010000340.1:0-4546 GCA_964428945.1 uncultured Bacteroidaceae bacterium
AGATATATTTGGGGTAAGTTAAATTAAAAGAGACGAAATGATTACCAGGATCATAGATACAACTAAGCTTATTGTGCTTGTTTTTGCTGCAACAGTATCAATTCACTCATGCAACAAGGTCCCGACAGCCGCCTTCAGAATAGAACCAACAGTTAATCCGGAAGCAGGAGATACAATATTTTTTATAAACGAATCTTTGGATGCACTTTCCTATGAATGGGATTTCGGAAACGGTAAAAAATCTACAGAAGAATCTCCATTCACCTTTTTTGAAGAAGCAGGACCACAACTGATTACTCTCTATGCGATGAATGACGCGGGCGAGGATTCTTTATCACAGATATTTAAAATCAATGAACCCACTATAATGGGATTCTGGGTACTCGAACCAGACAGTGTTACTTCCCTGGTTGATTGCAATATTTGGGTATACGACAATGAGGCTGACTGGTACGATTACAATGAACCCCAGTTAATTGGTATTACTGACATGGAGGGAGTTACAATCTTCCAAAATGTTGAAGCCCTGGAATATTATCTCACCATATTTAAGCAAACTGCTGAAGGACTTTATATAATTGAAGGTAAGACCAATACACTGGAACTAAATAAGACAAACCTTTACAAGGTTACAACAGAGTTTTTACCGGATACCCAGTTTGACCCGGGTTTAAAGTCTCGATTTCCAAAGGTCCAACCTTTTACCAGGAGTTTGCATTCTTTTTAAGGAAGTCAAAATCAATAATTACCATTACAAGGAGTAAACATATTGCCACTATTGGTCTAAGCTTTTCTATGAGGGGAAAAGCTGGCAAATCTTTTACGATAAAGAGAAATATATCTTCCCTGGTGCCTAACATAACGAACATGTTTTATGGTGTTTCCCACGAGGAATAGGGCCCCACTCAAGTATTGGGTGATGATACTTTTCTCACGGCATCGATAATAGTTCCGTCAACCCACTTGATCACTGCAACGATTTCATCCTCGAATCCTGCGGCCTGCGGTACACCACAAATACGCTCGGCTTCATCTTTCAGTTCGTGAATGGTCCTGAGCGGCAAACCGGCTCCTTTAACAGCATCCAAAAGGTCATTCCTGTTTGGATTAACCGCGATGCCCCTCTCGGTTACGATCACATCAATCAATTCGCCCGGTCCGCATAGGGTCGTTACCCTGTCCCTGATCACGGGGATACGGTCACGGAACAAGGGCAGCGGCAGAATTACAGTTTTTGAAAACAGGCAGTTTTGCCAGCCTCCTATCCCATGAAGGAGATAGCCGTCAGAATGAGTAACCACATTGGCATTGAAGTCTGTGTCGACCTCTGTGGCTCCAAGGATCACCACGTCGACCATACCGGCAAAATTTCCTTTGCCATGGTAATTATAGCTTGTGAAGGGGCTCGTCCAGACATGACCCGGATTACCGGCCATTGACCTGACCCCATCGAGATCAAAGGTCTGACCATCCAGTATATAATCCACCAGGCCTTCCTCAAGCATGTTTACAAGGTACTTGTTGCTACCTCCCCTCGCAAAGCGCGCTTTCACTCCCTTTTCAACCATGATCTTCCTGAAATATTCACTTACCGCCAGGGCGGTTCCTCCTGCCCCGGTCTGAAACGAAAATCCATTCTTTATGATTCCCGCTGCATCGCAAAACTTTGCTGTAAGCTCCGCAAGCAACAACCTGTCGGGTGAGCGCGTGATCTGTGTTGTTCCGGAAACGATCCTGGAGGAGTCTGCCAGTTTATCGACTACCACCGTATAATCCACATAGTTCCCCTGTATCTGCCAGGGAATGCATGGAAAATCGACCAGGTTATCGGTAACAACAATCACCTTATCGGCATATTGTGAATCGGCAAGGGCAAAACCCAGCAGTCCGCATGCTGAATCACCGTGAAGTCCGTTGGCATTGCCAAAAGGGTCCGCTGTCGGGGCCCCTATCACCGCAATATCGATCTCCACCTCGCCGTCCTGTATCGCCTGGTAGCGGCCTCCATGCGATCTTAAAACTCCAAGCCCCTGCATCCTGCCTTCTGATACAAATTTTCCCAGGGGACCATTCATACTGCCTTCAATGTGGTGGATCGTTCCATCTTCAAGGTATTTTACCAGGTGAGCATGACAGGGAAATGAAGCGGAGGGAAACCAGCGCAGGTCTCTAACGCCCAATTCATGTGCGATATCAAATACCATGTTTGCCAGGTAGTCACCATCCCTGAAATGGTGATGTGTGGAAATTGTCATTCCGTTCTTAAGTCCGGCTTTTAACAATGCCTCCTTAAGATCTTTTACCTGTTTATTTCCATTTTCAGGGAAGTCGGCACAGGATGAGATGCGGGGAGCATGTTTTCTTCCTTCCGGCTTGTATTTTCCAATTCCCTGGTAAGGAACCATCTCAATTCCATTCACCAGGGTGGGTACATACCTTCCTGCTGCATTTTTAACTAATTCTTTACTCTTGGTTTTCATGATCCGCTTAATTTAACTTCATTGCCAGTTCAAGTATCTTTTCAGCACGCTTCACTACGGGAGCATCTATCATTTTGGATCCCAGGGCGACTACACCAAGTCCCCGTTTCCTTGCATCATTAAATGCTTCAACAATCTGCCTGGCCTTATCAATCTCGTCTTCCGAGGGTTTAAAACCATTATGGATAACAGAGATCTGAGCAGGATGTATACATCCCATCCCTTCAAATCCAAGTGACCTTGAAACCTTTACATTACTAAGCAATCCCTCCATATTCGCCACGTCGGAATATACCGAATCGATCGGCTGTATCCTTGCTGCCTTGCAGGCAACTATGATCCTGGTCCTTGCATACAATGATTCCCTTCCCTCTTCCGTCCTGGGAACACCAAGGTCCGCGGTAAAATCTTCCAGGCCGATGGCCATGGCAACTACATTTTTTGAGGCTGTTGCGAGAGCGAAGGCATTTTCAACGCCAAGTGCGCTTTCAATAATTGGCATATAAAATATATTCCTCACTATCCCGGCGCCTTCCTGGGTGGCCCTGACCACTTTCTCGACCTCTTTCACCTGCCACACTTCCTCGCACTTTGGAATAAGGATAAGGTCAACCCGGTGGTTTGCAACGACAGAAGCATCTTCAAGACCAAGGGGAAGCTGGTTGATCCGGACCATTCTTTCCGCACCATAGAAATCGATATTTCTAAGGGCATTTCTTACAAGGATCCTTGCCTCATTTTTCTTTTCGGGTGCAACAGAATCTTCAAGATCAAGGATGATCCCATGCGGATGATGTATACCTGCATTGATCATCATTGCAGGATTATTGCCGGGAAGGTACAAGCGTGACATACGGAAACGTTCTTTTTCCGAAAGCACATCCTTTTCGTTTACAAAGGGAAGCAGGTATTCCTTCCTCGAGTTGGAGACCTGCCTTATCGCAGCTTCAGTGCGTGCTGCAATTACGTGGGGCAATGCACCACTGTCCTCGATAAGGATTTCAGCATTGGCGATGTCAAAGAACCCTGCAATTTCTTTCACCAGGTCACGAATGGATTCACCGTACATTGAAGCCACCTTGCTTTTTATCTCAACACGGACTCCTCCCTTTTCCATGAGTGTAAGTGCAACCCTGCAGTCGGAGCGGACATTTTCTCCATGATTTCCGGCAATACCTGTCTTTTCCATAGTTTACAAATTAGATACTTCAGCAAAAATAGTGAGCGATCGATCGGACGCATCGAGTTAAGCTATGTTTAATAGCAAGTCTATAAGAGAAAACTCAGTAAAATACCTGCAGCTACAGCACTGCCTATTACCCCTGCTACATTCGGGGCCATGGCGTGCATCAGCAGGTGATTGGTCGGGTCTTCCCTTAAGCCCATATTCTGAACCACCCGTGCACTATCGGGTACTGCAGAAACTCCTGCTGCCCCGATAAGCGGATTCAGCTTTTTATGTTCCGGGGTAAAAAGGTTCATGACCTTGGCAAATAGAACGCCTCCAGCTGTTGCCACCATGAAGGAAAGTGCTCCAAGTCCGAATATTATAAGTGAATCTGTTGTAAGGAAACGGTCAGCCTGCGTTGAGGCCCCAACCGTAAGTCCCAGCAAAATGGTAACGATATCGATCATGGAAGTCCGGGCCGTTTCAGCCAGTCGTTTGGTGCGGGTTGACTCCTTAAGAAGGTTTCCAAAGAAGAGCATTCCGAGGAGCGGTAAGGCACTTGGCGAAATGAAAGTAGTTACAATCAGTCCAATAAGTGGAAATAGTATTTTCTCGGTTTGTGAAACAGCCCTTGGTGGAGACATCCTGATCAACCTCTCCTTTTTTGTGGTCATCAGCCGCATGATCGGTGGCTGGATCACCGGCACCAGCGCCATATAGGAATAAGCCGCGATGGCTATGGGTCCGATGAGGTGTTCTGCAATACGCGATGACAGGAAGATCGCGGTTGGGCCGTCTGCACCGCCGATGATTCCTATGGCCCCGGCTTCCTTCATATCAAATCCGAGGTAAAGTGCCCCAAGGAAGGTAAGAAAAATCCCAACCTGGGCAGCTGCAC
>CAYSAH010000340.1:4556-4802 GCA_964428945.1 uncultured Bacteroidaceae bacterium
AGCATGAGCCGTGGACGGGAGATCAGGGAAGAAAAGTCTGTCATCGCTCCGATGCCTAGAAATATAAGCGGTGGATAAACCCCTTTCAACACTCCGAAATACAGGTAATTCATTACGCTCCCCTCCTGGTAGATCCCAAGCTGCAGGTTCATGCCATCGCCCTGGAAGAAAGGTATATTGCCAATGATAATACCAGCACCAATGGGAATCAGAAGCAAGGGTTCGTAATCGTATTTAATGGCAAGA
>CAYSAH010000341.1:0-4794 GCA_964428945.1 uncultured Bacteroidaceae bacterium
AGCATTTCAAATAAGATAAATACTGTCAATAAGAGAGCGCAGGCCTATTCGAATACCGTATTCGGATACCTTGAGCAGATTCGCTACCATATCGATAAGCTTGAATTGATTGTAGATGATGAAATGTGGCCTCTTCCTAAATACAGGGAATTGTTGTTTAGCAATTAATTCAGGCAGAATTCATAGTAAGTTGGTTACAATATTCCGCTAAGCATTCATTGAATTTATGGCTTAACACTCGGAATAAATTTATTAAAAACAGCCGGATTGAATAAGTTTTTCATTGTGAAAGTACGATTCGTTCAATTCAATGCGTTTTTTAATATGCGAAAAAGCAGTAATTTTATGAATTGTAGTTTCTAAATCTCAGAAGTTTAATGATGCATAATCGTATAACATTTCTACTAATTCTTGGATTGCTTATTTCCTTTCAACCCCTGGATGGACAAAAAAAGGAAAAGGACTCCAGAGCTACTGTTGCCTTCGAGGCTGGTGAATATTATACCGCTATTGACTTGTTCAAAAAAGCCTATGGGAAGGTTTCAGAAAAGGAGAAGAAAGCTGAGATAGTTAATTATATAGCTGAATGTTACCGTATTGTAGGTGAACCGCGACAGGCTGCGCTGTGGTATAAAAAAGCGCTTCAGCTGGATTACCAGGATCCGAATTTATATTTACGTTATGGGCAATCTTTGATGCGTTTTGATAAGTTTGACGAGGCAACTGAACAATTTCAACTTTATAAGGACCTGGTACCCGAAGATCCGAGAGGACAATGGGGTATAGAATCATCAAAAATTGCCCAGGAATGGGTTGATAATCCTACAGGTTATGTCGTTGAAAATATGAAGTTTTTTAACTCCTTCGAACGCGATTGGAATCCTGCATATGCAAATGAAGATTTTATGGAGGTGATGTTTACATCAACAAGGGAGGACGCCCAGGGGAATGAGACAAATGGCGCTACAGGTCAGAGTTTCGCTGATATTTTTTCCTCGACCATGGACCGGAAGGGAAAATGGAGTGTCCCTGTGCCTGTTGAGAGCCTGAACTCAGAATTTGAGGATGGATCACCAAATTTTTCAAGCGATTTTCAGACGGTATATATTACGCGGTGCAAAATGGGAAAGAGTCAGCAACTGGCATGCCAGATATATTACGCTAAAAAATCCGGAACTGAGTGGAGTGAAACCCTATCACTTGATCTTGTTGGTGACAGCATTACTTCGGCACACCCGGCAATATCCCCAGATGGACAGTTGCTTTTTTTTGTATCTGATATGCCCGGAGGTATCGGGGAAAATGATATCTGGATTGTTAGCATGGAGAATGGGAAATGGGGAACGCCGAAAAACCTTGGAGAGGAAATCAATACTCCCGGAAACGAGATGTTTCCCTATGTGCATCCCGACGGGACACTATATTTTAGTAGTGATAGCAGGGTTGGACTAGGTGGTCTTGATATATTCAAAGCAAAGAAGGATGAAATTGGAAACTGGGTGGTCGAAAACCTGAAATCACCCATCAATTCATCAGAAGATGATTTTGGGATTGTATTTGAAGCTGAAGTGGAAAGAGGGTTTTTCAGTACAAGCCGTAAGGGCAAAGGAAATGATGAGATCTTTTCATTTGTGCTTCCTCCTCTTGAATTTGCTGTAAATGGAATTGTGCGAGATGACAGGACCAATAACCTGCTTTCCGGAGCAAAAGTAACAACGGTTGGAAGTGATGGGATAACAATTGAATCTACTACTGGTGAAGACGGAGCTTTCCGATTTATGTTAAAACCGTCAACAGACTATGTTTTCATTGCAGGCAAGGATGGCTACCTCAGGGGGAAGGAAAGGGAATCAACCAAAGGCCTTGAACAAAGCAAGGAGTTTGAAGTTACAATTTACCTTTCTTCAACCGAACGTGTAATTGAACTGCCCAATATTTTCTATGATTTTGCGAAATGGGATCTGCGGCCCGAATCAATGGTTTCACTTGATAACCTAGTTGAAACCCTCAATGATAATCCAAATATTACCATTGAGCTTATGTCACATACCGATTCCAGGGGAGCTCCAGCCGACAATGAAGAACTTTCCCAAAAGCGGGCCCAATCTGTGGTTGATTACCTGATTTCCAAAGGTATCGCTGCCGACAGGTTACAAGCAAAAGGGTATGGAGAATCTCAGCCTAAAATTGTTGATGAAAAGATACTTGTGGATTACAAATTCCTAAAACTGGGAGATGTGCTGACCGAAAGCTATATTAATCAGCTTCCCGCTGATCAACAGGAACAGGCTCACCAAATAAACAGAAGGACTGAGTTCAGGGTGCTGTCAACAGATTATATACCAAAGAATTAAAAGGATTAGCCAATATATTATTTTGTTTTAGGGCTAAACTCCTTTGATGAATAGTAGAATAAGCAGAGGCGCATTACAATGCGCCTCTGCTTATTCTATATCCCTGGAATTTTGTATTTTTGCTCGGCAATAAGGAATGTATAAATGAATTCTTCTTCAAGATATATGGCCCGCGGGGTTTCCTCTTCAAAAGAAGATGTGCATAATGCTTTAATAGGATTGGACAAAGGCCTTTTCCCAAATGCGTTTTGTAAGGTAATACCGGATCTTCTTTCACATAACCCGGAATACTGCCTTGTAATGCACGCCGATGGGGCGGGCACAAAGTCCTCCCTGGCGTATCAATATTGGAAAGAAACGGGAGATCTTTCAGTTTGGAAAGGAATTGCCCAGGATGCTATCGTGATGAATCTGGACGATCTTCTTTGCGTTGGTATAACGGAAAATATTGTTCTGAGCTCAACTATAGGACGAAATAAATTGAAAATTCCGGGCGAAGTTATCTCAGCCATTATTAACGGGACAGAAGAAATTCTTTCTGATTTAAGGGACCTCGGGATTTTAATATATTCGAGTGGAGGAGAAACAGCTGATGTTGGTGACCTTGTAAGAACAATAATTGTAGATTCAACAGTTATGGCCCGTGCAATGCGGAAAGATATTATTGAAAACAATATTGTTCCTGGTAATGTGATTATCGGATTATCGTCATATGGTCAGGCAAGTTATGAGAAGGAATATAATGGTGGAATGGGAAGCAATGGACTTACATCTGCTCGTCATGATGTCTTTGCTCATTATCTTGCAGAAAAATATCCGGAAAGTTTCGATCCTGGAGTTCCCGGAAATCTTGTATTCAGCGGGGCATATAATCTTACATCAGCAGTTCAGGGTATAGGAGTTGATGCAGGAAAACTGGTCCTGTCGCCGACACGGACTTATGCCCCTGTTATTTCATCGGTTTTAAAGAAGCACAGAAAGAAAATCAGCGGTATGATACACTGTTCCGGAGGTGCACAGACAAAGGTGCTACATTTTGCAGGAAATGTTCACATCGTAAAGGATAATATGTTTGATATACCTCCTCTTTTCAGGATTATTCAAAAAGAGTCGGGTACAGATTGGAGAGAGATGTACCAGGTTTTTAACATGGGGCACAGGTTTGAAGTATATACCAATGAAGATACTGCGAAGGATATTATCAGAATAGCCTCAGGTTTTAATGTTGATGCAAAGATTATTGGTCATGTCGATAGTTCTGAATCAAAAAGACTTACAATAATATCAGAAGTCGGAGAGTTTGAATATTAAGTTTTACTATTATGGATGAGAACCTTATACTGTCAAGACTGGAAGGTGTTGCAGCAAGATTTGAGGAAGTGGGGAGGCTGATCACTCAGCCGGATATAATTTCCGACATGAAGAAATATATAAAGCTGAACAAGGAATATAGTCAGCTCGAACCAATCGTTGAAGCATGTAAGACCTATAAAAATCTACTTAGTAACATAGACAATGCAAAACAGATCCTGGCCGAAGAATCGGATGCCGAGATGCGTGAAATGGCTAAGGATGAACTCGATGAGCTGAGTGTTCAACTGGAACCCATAGAAGATGAGATAAAAATGCTTCTGGTACCTGATGATCCGGAGGATGAAAAGAATGCAATCCTTGAAATTCGGGCTGGTACAGGAGGCGATGAGGCAAGTATTTTTGCCGGTGATCTTTACAGGATGTATATGAAATACGCGGAAACGAAAAGATGGAAGATTGAAACGACCAGTTATACAGAAGGAACTGTAGGGGGGTACAAGGAGATCATTATGTCTGTTTCCGGAGAGGGCGTTTATGGTATATTGAAATATGAATCAGGAGTGCACAGGGTGCAACGCGTTCCTCAGACTGAAACACAGGGCAGGGTACATACTTCTGCTGCAACTGTTGCCGTACTGCCTGAGGCAGAGGATTTTGAAGTGGAGGTTAAGATGGAAGACATCAGGAAAGATACATACTGTTCTTCAGGACCAGGAGGGCAGTCTGTGAATACAACCTATAGCGCGATCAGGCTTACACATTTACCAACAGGAATAGTAGTTACCTGTCAGGATGAGAAATCACAAATAAAGAACCTCGATAAAGCCATGAAGGAACTGAGATCAAGGCTATATAACTTCGAATATCAAAAACGGATGGACGAGATCGCAGGAAAGAGAAAAACCATGGTCTCATCTGGAGACCGTTCAGCGAAGATAAGAACCTATAATTATCCCCAGGGGAGGGTAACTGATCACAGGATCAATCTTACTATTTATAATTTAAATGCAATAATGGATGGAGACATCGACGAGATTATAGACAAACTCCAGATGGCAGAGAATTCAGATAAACTTAAGGAAAGTGGCAAGATGTAAAATATTAAATAGTATGAATGCAGAAGAAT
>CAYSAH010000342.1:0-2663 GCA_964428945.1 uncultured Bacteroidaceae bacterium
TTGGCTATTACACAGATTGGCTGTTACACAGAGAAGCACGGAGAAGCACAGAGAAGCACGGAGAAATATTGAAGGCCTTTCAGTACCCAAACCCTGTCCTGATACCTGCCCTTCGGCTCCGCTCAGGGACCGCCCTTCGACTTTGCTCAGGGACCGGGATCAAGTAAATTAAAAAGTACCCTTCGGCTCCGCTCAGGGACCGGGATTAAGTAAAAAGTACCCTTCGGCTCCGCTCGGGGACCGGGATTAAGTAAAAAGTAAAAAGGAAAAAGGAAAAAGTACCCTTCGGCAAAGCTTAGGGACCGTCCTTCTATAAGCAATATTATACTTCATCATTCCTTGTTCTCCCGCTATCGCTTCACTCAGCGGGATTAGTTCTACCATCGGCTTTTATTTCGGCTGCGCCTCATAAAAGCCGGGTCTCACTAACTTTTTCCTTTTTCCTTTTTCCTTTTTCCTTGTCTCCCCATCCTACCCATACCACTCCCTGGTCCGACCCTTAAGATTGTTAAGGACATCGATCGTTATATTGACATCGTCGACCAGTTGGAAGTCGAATCCCGATGTTCGCTAAAAACTTTGGAACATGGAGCCATAGAATATTGAAAGCTCATCGGGACCAGTCTCGGTCCTCGACTGGCATCCTATCCGTACCACGGTCTTGCCCGGCCCTGAAGGTTATTAAGGACGTCGATTGTTATATTAACATCATCAACAATCTGAAAATCAAACATACCGACGCAGATGAAGTCGGCGCCATTTTTAAAGGCCCAGTTGAAGCCGTCGGATGGTTCTATTGCTCCAGCTGCAAGGACTTTGAATCCCATTACGGGGACGGTGGCGGAGTTTACAAATTCAATGGTCCGGTCGGGGAACAGGCAGAAGCAGTTGTCATGGAACTTGTTGTGGTCCTGGGATTTTTCACCATCAACCTCGAAGGGCACCCTGTTTTCCCTTGGATGGGCCGACCAGTAGTTGTCGTGGTGCATGGTTTTCATGTAATAATCGGGTATAATGCCTGCGTCACGACAGGCGATCAGGGAATCAACAGTGTGAGATCCGAGTCCGGCAACAATTCCCTGGCTTTTTATCCTGTCCAGCATCTTTTCGATCACATCAATCTTATTGTCGCGTACAAGCCAGTCACACCAGTTTCCCTGCACCTGGATAATATCAACACCAAAGTCAATAGCCTTGTCTATAAATGCATAGTAGTCGTTATTTTCCATATCTGGAGCCACCTGGGAGATCACCTTGATCTTACTTCCGGTGGCTTTTTTATACTTTGCCATGAGCGCATTTGTCGGGAAACCGATGTTTATTGCATTTATCCCTGCCTTTTCAGC
The DNA here is from genome assembly GCA_964428945.1 of uncultured Bacteroidaceae bacterium. GTDB lineage: Bacteria > Bacteroidota > Bacteroidia > Bacteroidales > M55B112. Next base: position 1,347 of record CAYSAH010000342.1, read on the forward strand.
CAGCATTAGGGTCTCGTAGACCTTCTTTTCGGTGTTGTAGGCTTTAAATAGTGAGGATACGTAGCGAAGGTCGCGGGAGTGTGCCCAGCCTCCCACAAGGTTCCCTCCCAGTATCAGCCGGCTGAGTTCCTGTTCCAATATCTTTCCCCTGGGAAGTTCGCCCTTCAGTTCATTTATTGATGAAAAGTTTAGTTGGACCGTAGCTCCCGACATCACATCAATATCATTGCTGCTTCTGTGCATTGCTCCCCAACCAAGGGCTCCAAGGAAGGGCAGGGTGGCAAGATTTTTAAGCACTTCCCTCCGGGAATTTGATTCTGCTTCTTCCCCGGGACCTTTCTCTTTTGCAGCGGCACTGCTGATTAGTTTCCTGGTTTTTATCAATTGGTCCAGGCTGAAACCAGTCTCTTTGCTTAAAACAAACCACAATAGTACGAATGCTTCTATTAAGTTCCTGTTTACGATGAAGAAATGACCATCAGTGGTTCCGAAGAGTGAGGAGCCAAATGGAGGGTAGGCGAAATAGTATAGCAATAAGAGCACGACTCCGCCTGCAGCGCTGATTCTTGTAAAAAGCCCGACAAATAGCAACAGGCCGATAAGGACCAGTCCATAGGCATTAATGAAATCAATGGTATTAAGGAGTCCCTCACCAGCAGCCAGCCAATGGTAAAAACCGGAAAGAAAACCTGTTGCATTCTCAAGGTATCCTTTTGATGACCAGTCAGAAATTAACAGTTTTGAAATCCCTTCGTATAGGAAATGCCATCCAATGGCAGCCCTGATTATCGTCAAGGTTAGTTTTATCCAGTTCCAGGAGCAGATTTTCATCGGATTTGAGATTTAGTAGTTTTACCTTAGTTGGCATAAATGTATAAATTTTTTATATATATGGAATAATGGATATAATTACAGAACAGACTGTCCGTTAATTTGTCATACAATTGAGAAATTCGTATCTTTTTGCAACAAATAAATCTTATGAAAATAACAAGCCGGCATACATTCTTATTTCTTATTTTTATTCAGATCCTGGGACATTCAGTCAGTGCACAATCCAATACCTCCGAAGAAGGATTCATTGTGCACCCTGGCAATTTTAGCTCGGAGGTTAAAAAATCAGCACCCCTGGTAAATGATAATCCACTGCTGGAAGCCTATGATGTGAAATTCTATAAGATTGACCTGGAGGTTAGCAATTTATCAACTTTTATTTCAGGGAAAGCTACTGTTCTTGCAGAGGTGGTCGATAATCCGCTGTCAAATCTTATTCTTGAATTATACGATGGGCTTATTGTAGAATCAGTTAAAGTTAAC
>CAYSAH010000342.1:2694-4766 GCA_964428945.1 uncultured Bacteroidaceae bacterium
TTTCAGTTGTTTTTAATATTCCACTGGAAGCTGGGGATATGATAAATACAGTTGTTACCTATAGCGGAGTAGCAGGTTCCGGAATGTTTACCGCCTTTGATCCGAACTGGAATGTAATGGTTAATGCCACCCTGTCGGAACCATTTTATGCAAAGGATTGGTTCCCCTGCAAGGAGAGGCTGCCTGATAAGGCCGATTCTGTTTATGTTTTTATCACAACTGATTTTGGATTGATGGGAGTTTCAAATGGTTTAAATACCGGAACAACTTATCTCCCGAATGGAAAAATAAGGCATGAGTGGAAATCGAACTATCCCATCGCTTATTACCTTATTTCGATTGCCGTGGCAGATTACCAGGAGTATACAATTGAAGCAAATCCTGCAGGAAGCTCTAAACCTATAATGATTCAGAATTTCGTTTACAATGTACCGGGCTGTCTTGATTTCTACAAAAATAAAATCGATGCAACCATTGACATTATTGAGTTGTATAGCGATCTTTTCGGGCCTTACCCTTTCCGGGATGAAAAATACGGACATTATCTCTGGCCCTGGGGTGGGGGAATGGAGCACCAGACCATTACAGGCATGGCGAATTTTGAGTTTTACCTTGTAGCCCATGAACTTGGACATTCCTGGTTCGGAGACTATGTTACCTGCGCAACCTGGCAGGACATATGGATAAATGAAGGATTTGCCTCATATGCAGCCTACCTCGCAATGGAAAAGCTGAGACCGGCACAGGGTGTTTCAGAACTGGCGAGCCGTTTCGAACGTGCACTCAGGGAAGATGAAGGATCTGTATATGTTCCTGCTGAAGATGCCGACAATGATTCCAGGATATTCAGCAGCAACCTGTCCTATAGTAAGGGGATGGCTCTCCTGCATATGATAAGGTTTGAATTGCAGGATGATGAACTTTTCTTCATTGTATTGAAAGATTATGTCGAACTGTATGCAAATTCAGTTGCAAAGGGAGTTGACTTCCAGGCAGTTTTGGAGGATGTTTCAGGCATGGACTTTGGTGATTTTTTTGATCAGTGGTATTTCGGGGCTGGCTACCCGGTTTTTGATGTTACATGGGGTCAGGTTGGAAAAACAGTCAATATTAGTTCAATACAGACAGGTTCTTCGGCAAAAACACCCCTGTTTAAAATGCCAATTGAGTACAGGTTATTTTACCAGGGTGGTGATACAACTGTAAGGGTTTACCAGGCATCGAACGAAGAGAATTTCAGTTTTGATGTTGGTCATACGATCACACAACTGGAAGTTGATCCGGATAACTGGGTATTAAAAAAGCTGCAAAGTGTTCAGAAGATCGCAGGCACAGAGCAGTATAAGGATTATTTTTCAATATTTCCCAATCCGGGCAACGGTTATTTTACTTTTAAATCTGCTTTGGAGAGCAGAGAACCGTTAACTATTGAAGTGTACAATTGCCTTTCTCAAAAGGTATATGGTACAAGCTTAGAACATTTTCAGCCCTTCGATGAGCACAAGATTGATCTCAGGGACTTGAAGGATGGTATTTATTTCCTGAGGATCGGATCCGGCCAGGATTCCGAAACACATACGCTCGTTATTGAATAGGAATTTATGAGGTGCAGATCTTTATCTATACTATTTATAGTTCTGTTCCCCATGTCATTTATACATGCTCAGGTCTTTAACAGCTATGGTCTCAAAGCGGGTGTCTGCATGGCTAACCAGGAATTCCGTTATACTCCTATTGATCACTCAATTGACACTGATCCGGTATGTGGTCCGGGAATAGCATTTTTTACTGAAGGTTTCAAAGGCCGATTCTTAAGTTTTCAGGCTGAAATGCAGTACGCAACCAAAGGAAGTAAAACCACAACAGGAACTGTAACGGTTGATCACCTTAACAATGACAGGATCATCGAAAATGTGGGTGATCTGATGATCTCAAAATTCAGGTATCTCTCTGTTTCACCGATGGCCAGGTTCAGATTGGAAAATGGAAATAAAACTATTTACGCAATGCTGGGACCCAGGATGGATCTACTTTTGGGCTCTGACAACAATTCTGAATTCGCTCTTGAGGAT
>CAYSAH010000343.1:0-4760 GCA_964428945.1 uncultured Bacteroidaceae bacterium
TTAATGTCCAAGGCCGGGTCCTTCAATTCCTGGAAAAATGCATTTCAGCTCGGCTGGAGATCCGGGTCGACTTCGATACTCGCAGGCTATGCAAGGGTAACTTCCGACGGCTTCCGTGAGAACAACCGTTACAGGCGGGATCATTTCTTCGTCCACGGGCAAACAGGCGCACTGAAGAACCGTTTTACCTTTCATTTCCTTGCAACGGATTTGTCTGCAGAGATCCCCAGCTCGCTCAATGCCGATGACTTCCATACCTCCCCCGGGAAGGCCGCCGCAAACTGGCTGGCGGTAAAAGGCTACGAAGCATATACAAAATTAACTGGCGGTATTGGATGGAAATGCACAATTTCAGAACATCTCAGCAATCAACTCCTTTTCTTTTCCGCCTGGCAGGATCCATATGAATCCAGGCCTTTTAACATCCTTGATGATGTATCAACAACAACAGGCCTGAGGGAGATCGTTCAGTACGAGATGAATTCCCTCGTGGCACAGGCCGGCTTAGAGTTCTTCCATGAGTCATACACCTGGGAAATTTTTGAAACCATGGGTGGTGTGCAGGGGACAAAGCTTCTCTCAAACCACGAAACACGCAGCTATGGCAACCTCTTTGCACACATCAGATGGACCCCGGACCCAAAATTGAATATTGAGGGAGGAGCAAATATTAACCTTCTCAGGTATTCCCTTGAAACACTTTTCGAACTGAATAATATTGACCAGTCGGGCTCCTACAGCTACAGGCCCGTTCTTTCTCCACGGCTTGGCGTCAATTACAATATCGGGGATAAAAAATTTCTCCATCTTTCAGCAGGTCACGGGTTTTCAGCACCTTCCGCCGAGGAGACCCTGCTGCCTGAAGGACTGATCAATCCCTCCCTGCTTCCTGAAACCGGCTGGAATACAGATGCAGGTCTCCGGGGATGGATTGGCCAGGAACGTTGGTTCTTCGATCTCAGTGCCTATTCGATTTTCATCCGCAATATGCTGGTAACAAAAAGAATAAGTGAAGATACATTTACCGGGATAAATGCCGGCGCAGCCAGGCTTTCAGGTATCGAGCTGTACAACAGGGTCCGCTTGTACAAACCGGGCACATCGCCCTTATCGAGGAATGAATTCCAGCTCAGCCTCTACCTCAACAGCAATCGTTTTACTGATTTCACGGATGATGGAGAAGATCACAGCGGCAATGCCCTCCCCGGGATACCGGCACAAATGGTGAATGCACGTTTCGTTTCAGCATTCGGGGATAAGCTTGAATTTATGGCCGGTTTCCGTTTCAACGGGAAACAATTCATGAACGATGCCAATACAGAAACCTATGGTGCGCATGCAATAGCCGACAGCAGGATCTCCTGGATGACAGGAACCAAAAAGCTGCCTTTCAGGATCAGGATCAATGCCGGAATAAATAATATCTTCAACATTCAATATGCTTCCATGATCCTTGTAAATGCAACTTCCTTCGGAACAGCAGGACCAAGGTATTATTACCCCGGGATGCCCCGGAATATTTATTTCTCACTTTCCCTGGAGCGATAGTTTTTAAATACCAGCATCGTGCCCGGTTTCCTTTAACAGGGCATAGACTTATTCACAAAAGAGCTTTGAGGAGGAAAAGACTTTCTGCCGTCGGCCATTAGTTCCCCATCCATGCAAACCAGCATAATATACCCGGTTCAAAAATTCTCCGGAATAATTATCTTTATTCCGCTAAAACTAACTGACATGAAAACAATATTCTTTGTATTTATCCTGGGTCTCAGCTCCATGGCCCTTTCTGCCCAGCAAATGTGGCAGGGGCCTTCAGTTGATTTTTCAAAAGGAGCACTGATGGTCTCACAGGACGGACGGCATCTTATCCATAAAAACGACGATCCCTTCTTCTACCTGGGCGATACCGCCTGGGAACTGTTTCACAGGCTCAGCAGGGAAGATGCTGAAAAATACCTTGAGAACAGGCGAAGCAAAGGTTTTACCGTGATACAGGCTGTTGTGCTGGCTGAACTTGACGGACTGAATGAAGCCAATTATTATGGAGAAAAACCACTGATCGACAATGATGTCAGACGGCCCAATGAGAAATACTTTGAACATGTCGACTGGATCATAAAAAAAGCCGGGGAGAAAGGCCTTTATATTGGTCTCCTTCCCACCTGGGGAGATAAAGTTGACCTGGCTACCTGGGGCAAGGGTCCGGAGATCTTCGATGTTGAAAAGGCACGAATTTATGGGAAATGGATCGCAAAGCGCTACAAGGATTTCCCGAATATTATCTGGATCAACGGGGGAGACCGGTCGGGTGGGGACGGAAACACTGAAACCTGGAATGCCCTTGGGTCTGCCATAAAATCTGTCGATAAAAACCACCTTATGACTTTTCATCCCTGGGGCGGAAGGTCTTCTTCCGAATGGTTTCACAATGAGGAATGGCTCGATTTCAATATGATGCAAACCGGTCATGGTGAAAGATATATTTCGAATTACGAGCGGATCGGACACGACCGCAGCCTTGCACCGGAAAAACCAGTTCTCGACGGGGAGCCCTGTTACGAGGACCATGCCATCAACTGGAACCCCGCCAACGGCTGGTTTGATGATGCTGATGTAAGGTGCCTTTCCTACTGGGGGATCATCGGCGGAGCCTGCGGGACTACCTACGGGGCACATCCCATATGGCAGTTCTATTCACCGGGGAAGGAAGCTATAACCCATGCAAGGCATTATTGGTACGAGGTACTGGACCTCCCGGGGTCCTCACAAATGATGTACCTTAGGAAACTTATGGAATCAAGGGACTGGATGACAATGGAGCCGGCCCAGGGAATAATTCTCAATGATTGCCAGGAAGGAACACTCAGGATCATTGCAGGAAAAGGAAAGGATTTTGCAATGATCTATGCCCCTGTTACAGGCTTCATCAGGGTGGATCATTCGAAGTTATTCGGTGAAGACTTCCGGGTCTCCTGGTTTAATCCAAGGACAGGTGAATCAAATGAAGTAAATGTGAAGGATATGAAGGATCCCTCGTTATTTGTACCGCCGGTAAAAGGAATCGACTGGGTATTGCTGATCGATAAAAAGAACTGAGCAATTCCGTTGCTGCTCCTGTGTATCCAACTTACTCCCTTCGAATGCAGAAGCGACACATAACGAATGTTTACGTGTAACAGTTATTGCACAAAGAAGCACAAAGAAGCACAAAGGACCACAAAGGATAACTTCTGCGTTATAAAAAGCAGCTTGCTGCTCATCTGCGGATTTCTGTGGAAAATAACCGGCAGCTTGCTGCCCCTCTGCGAAACTCCGTGAAACTCTGCGCCCTCTGCGGTAAAACCAGCAGCTTGCTGCTCCTCCGTGTTCATCTGTGTACACCTGAACTCCCCTGAGCTTGCGCCTCCGCTGAGGCTTCCACCGGCTGTGGGGTGTGTAACAGATTAGTAGTAAGAGGTGCTCGCAAAGCTTAAAATGGTCATGACAAATAAGAAATCCTGCATCTTTGTGTCTCCTTTGTGACCCTTTGTGACCCTTTGTGTAACAGCTATAATCAGGAAATGCTAGCTAAGTTTTAAAATGTCCAGACAAAATAAAAATCCCTATCTTTAGTCAACCAATCTGTTTTTCCAAAACATAAACTGCTTTAAAAATGCAAAGAATTAAAAACATCTTCATCATCATCCTGCTGCTCATATCAATATCTGCATGCAACAAGGATATACAAGGACCCGAAAAAGTGTCTGTAGAAGGCAACAAATTTGTTACCGGACCAGGTAAAACCATTATTTTCAATGGTCTAAATATTAAGGATCCCGGCGACCTGGCAAAAGAGGGAAAATGGACGAAATCGCATTTTGAGACGGCGCGGAGCTGGGGAGCCGACCTGATCCGTCTGCCTGTTCATCCGGCAACCTGGAGAGCGCTCGGTGAAGAAGGATGCCTTAAATTACTGGATGAGGCAGTGCTTTGGGCACGTGAGCTTGGCCTTTACCTTATAATTGACTGGCATTCCATTGGGAACCTTTATACCGGGAAATTCCAGAATCCTGCTTATTTCACTTCGCTTGAGGAAACCAATGAATTCTGGGATATTATTTCTAAACGCTATGCCGGGGAAAACGTGATCGCCATGTATGAATTATTCAATGAACCGACTGTCGGGGGTCCGCAGTTTGGCGATCTCGACTGGCCGACATGGAAAGGGATGAACGAGGAGATGATCTCTTTGATCAGGAAAAATGATCCTGAAACGGTGATCCTGGTAGCCGGATTCAACTGGGCATACGACCTCACCCCTGTTAAAACTGATCCTGTTAAAGGAAGCAACATAGCCTATGTCTCCCACCCTTATCCCGAAAAGCGCCAGCAGCCCTGGGAGGACCAATGGCAGGATGACTGGGGATTTGTTGCTGAAAAATATCCGCTTATACTTACCGAAATAGGTTTTGCACTTCCCGAAGAAAAGGGGGTTCATATACCGGTACACGGCGACGAAACCTACGGCAATGCAATCGTTGATTTCTGCAAGGAACGGGGCATTTCATGGGTGGTCTGGGTCTTCGACGACCGCTGGGCCCCGATGATGTACTCGGGCGATTATGCACCAACCCGCCAGGGCGCCTTCTTCAAAAAGGTAATGAGCGGGGAATAGCTTGCGGCTTGTTGCGCCTCCACACATCTCAGTTTAGAAGATGTTACGAAAAGCACAGGGCACAGGGCACGGGGCACGGGGCATGGGGCACCGGGCAGACCGAAGT
>CAYSAH010000344.1:0-4757 GCA_964428945.1 uncultured Bacteroidaceae bacterium
CCGGTTCTGCATTCATATACTCATCGAGGGTGTAATAGCTGAAATACACATCGAGGTTCCCATTCTTATCCGTCGTGTAGAAAAAGCGGTGTTCCAGCTGCCGGAGACTGTCATATTCGTGATAGTCCCATAGCGAATTTATATCCAGTGTAAAGTAGGGCCCCAGTTCATTGGCTTCTGAATTGATGCTGTCGAGAAGCTGCGGATCCTCCGGATAGGCAAGCATTTCAAAGGTCCCGGTAACCAGGCTTGCGCTGGCTATGCAATGGAAACCCACAAAATCAAAATGACCTCCCCTGCTTAAACGCTTGCTTGAAAAGACAAGTAAAAAATCGGACCCGGCTTCCGTGCGGACCAGGTCAGAATTGTAATCGTCGTAAATTGAATTGAGCTGGCTGAAATTTTCCGTGGCTAGCGGGATGATGGCCCTGTCGAAATTAAACCTCGGCTTGTTGCAGGAGGATGCAAGGGCCAGGAGAATGAGCAGTATGAAATGTTTACGGATATATTTCATTTCAAATCTGTATTTTAATTCCAAGACTTATATTTTGAAAGCGCATGGGCAGGTCGAAGCCCTGGAAACTGCTCGCATCGCTGAAATAGGGCAGGGTGAAATTCGCGTCATAGGACAGGCATATCCCGTATTTTTCGTTAAGCCTGTGATTCAGGGTAAGTCCCAGGACACTGATGCTCTGCCAGTCGGTATCGCGTTGGATGCTGTTGATCAGTCCCCAGTAGGAATGTGTCACGCTGATCTCAGGGTGCACGTTGAGTGCGATCCCGGCCTGCACCTGCAGGAATATTTCCGTGTTCAGGAATTCAGGTCCCCGGATGCAGAAGCCAAGGGTGCTTTTCATGCTCTGGTAGATCCCGGCGTTTACACTGATCTCCCCTTCCTCAAGGATCACGGCATCGTAGCTTGCCCGGTATGCTTTCCTGTTGAAACCCAGGTTGCTGTATCCCAGAGTAAAACAGAAGCCTACATGTTCCAGGTAGAATAGGAAATCTCCTTCCAGGTTGGCTCCCGGGTTTGCGAAACCTGCATCGGAGCTGAAATTGTGCTCAGCAAATTCGTCGAAGGGAAGGCAAAGTCCGGCATGCACTGCCAGGCTCCTGTGCCAGGGACTGTCTTGTGCAAATGTAATGCTGCTTACAGCAGAAACCAGCAGGAATAAGAGAATAGATCTTCTCATAATAGTTGGGATACTTGTTACGGAATACAGGTGCTGCTATTCTGTTCCTGTACAAGTTAGGAAATATTTCATTAAGATGAAGCATTGAAGGGAAGGGCAGATGACTTTCACTACTCTCTGTGATCCTATGGGAAAGAGAATTATATCGCAGGGAACGCTCAGGAGACGAAGAGGAACGCAGATGATACAGTGATAAACTTTGCGCTTCTATGCGAAATTAAGTTTTAGTGCAAAGGGCCGTATTGGAGAAGCATAAGTAAGCCGGGGTTTTGAATTTCCGGGGAATAATATAACAAACCCGTCATGATCTTCGTCATATGTATGGAGGAAACCTTTAAACAGAATAGCCATGAAAAAGCTTATACCAATTTTTCTCATCCTTTTCGCCACAGTGATACCTGTAATTGCACAGGCCGATACCTTGCGCTTTGAACCTGTATTGGATGGATCTGATTCGGTGGAGTATGAACTGATCGTGCTCGATCCCGGGTACGAATCTTTTCTGGTCGGCCAGCTGCCGATGGAATATTATTCGCAGCAGCATTATGAAATGTGGAATTACCGATACGTCACAGAGTGGAACCAGCGCTATCTGCAGGCGACTGTGTATGGGGATCTTTATGAATCATACATAGATTACCGTACGGATATAAATTATGGCCTGGAACTGAATTACAGGCTCTATTATTATTTCAGGTTCTTTGAGAAGGAGAACGGTCTAGACCTCTTACCGGGGAAGGTGTTTTAATCTGCCCTGCTGCCGGGATGTCGAGGCTGTTTTATGGTTTGCCTGCCTGTTACCATTCTTTTTCTTTTTAGATAAAGATAATCTCCAAATCCAAATCGGAAATTTAACTGAAGGCAGGTGTCATTTTCATCTCCTCAAAGGGTGTCGGTATTAAGAATTATACGACACAGATTAAATACAGGACTTACTTAGGGGCATAACTTTTAAAACATTATGAGAATTGGCCTGAATGCCAGCACTGCTTATAAAAACACATTACTGTAAGTTTGGCTTCTCAATTAAAATCGGGAAAATATTTAATCATGAAGCTTTTCTTTCCATTCGGAATATTCAGCTATAAGCTCAGCCGGTGAAGTCGTATACCAATCGTACCCATTTCGCCGCTCATAACTTATATCTGCCAGTGAATTTTTCTTTATACCATCACGGTCACAAAAGAAAGGTTTCTCCGTTTCCAGATCATAAAATCTGGCCCAGACAGGGGGTGCTGATTTATCTTCAACAACTACAATATTTTTTTTCCCATCAACACCTTTTTCTTTAATCAGCTTTATTCCTTTAATTTTATGGTCCTCAAACCATTTTACAGCACAATCAACCGAAAAAATAATTTCTTTTGATGGCTTCCTTAAAGTCATTAAAAATTGGGCAATACCGGCGGATTCCTCTCCACTAAAAGATGCAAGTTCGTATTTTCTTGCAACAGTTGGCTCTAAGGTAATTGCATTGTGCTGAGCGCACCAGACAGTAGGCTTCCCATCTACAATAATTTGTGTTTTAATTATGCAATTAATTCCGTTTTCAAAGGCTTGATTCGCTTTTGATTTATAAATACTATCAAGTTGAATCATTGGATAATTCTTCTTGTCATATACTATGTCTCTAAGCAATTTTAATATATTTACCATTGCATCATCATTATAAGTAATATTTGATGCATATGCCACGCTTTTACCTTCGCGAAAAGGATAAAATTGTGGCCAACCTCCATTTTCATACTGCGAAACAAAAATATAATCAAGCCCTTTTAAGAAGGCAGTCTTGTATTTTTCGTCCTTAAAGAATGAGTATACATTTACAAGAAACCCCAATTCCATTATTGTTGCACCATTATCGAATGTAGCACCGATCTCTGATCTTGCCTCAATAAATTGATTTTTTTCTTCATCTGTAAACACATGATGATAGGGTTTGTTTTTTGCCCATCCACCAATATCTTTCTGGCAAAGCAATACATTTTCAGCAACTAATTTTGCATCATTTGAACCATACCATTCTGCTGGCATTTTTGTAGCAATCTGTTTCCAACTTAATTTTAGATAATCGTCTGTATTTTTAGTCTGGTTATTTTGTGCAAATATTGGATTTACAAATACAGATATGGCGAAAATCAACAAGCACTGAATTCTTTTCATGATTATTTCATTTAATTAATGCAAGCCCCTCCCTTATTTCGACAGGTTTCAGAAGGTAAATTTAAACAATTATTTTTTTTGATATTTTATTCCCGGGATGGTCTTCCTTTCCATTAAATGAAATATAATTGAGGCCCTTTCCCATTAACAGGCAGGGGACAGTTTGAAAACAAAATTAACTGTTCCGGATGAACTGCACCAAAGGTTGAAGGCCTTATATTTTATAATCGCATGCAGGATGATGCCCCACAAGGTTTCTGTAAAACTGATATTCCGTGTTCATTGTTAACATCTCAATCTGATTAAATTGTATTTTTGAAATTATGAGATATACACACATTCGTTGGGGTATGATCGGGGTGGGCGATGTAACGCAGCGGAAGAGCGCTCCCTCGTTCAATAAGATCGAAAATTCGTCGCTTGTTGCTGTGGGAAGCAGGACTGCCGGGAAAGCGGAACGTTATGCTGCAGAAAACGGGGTAGCAAGATTCCATGCAGACCCTTATAAAGTGATCACTGATCCGGAAGTTGATGCTGTTTATATTGCCACACCGCCCGGGTCACACCTGGAATATGCGCTTAGCACCATTGCGGCAGGAAAGCCTGTGTATATTGAAAAGCCAATGGCGCTTAATTACGACGAGTGCGTGAGGATCAACGAGGCTGCAGCTGCGAAGAAGCTAAGGGTTTACGTGGCCTATTACCGGCGCTCGTTGGAATATTTTAAACTGGTCAAAAAATTGCTGGATGAAGGAAAAGCCGGGAGGATCCTATCGCTGCATATCGACCAGCATTTTACTGCAAGGGCGGAGGATCATGACCGTCAGGCCCTGCCCTGGAGGGTCCGGCCGGAGATTTCCGGCGGGGGTTATTTTCACGATGTGGGCTGTCATGCCCTGGACATTATTTTCTTCCTGCTTGGGGACCCTGTGAAAGTGCATGGATCTGCAGCAAACCTTGCCGGACTCTATGAACCGGAGGATAGCGTTACTGCGCTGCTACAATTGCAAGGCAATATTTTAATGAGCGGAAACTGGAGTTTTATCGTGCCTGCCGGCTTCGCCCGTGACCGGGTGATGATCATAGGGGACAAGGGGCGTCTTTCCTTTTCAATTTTCAGCTTTGAACCCATTCTGCTTGAGACTGCCGACGGTTCGCAAAGTTTCACTGCTATTCAGCCTGAACACATCCAGATGCCGTTTATACAGACCATTGTTGAGGAACTGACAGGCAAAGGCACTTGTCCTTCCACAGGAGTTACTGCTGCTGTGACGTCGAAAGCAATGGATGAGATCCTGGGGAAGACCAGGGGGTAATATTGGGATAGTATTCTTCGTGTCTCTTCGTGCTTCTTTGTGTAATAGCTTTTATTTACTTTGGCACTCCCGGGAACCACACGCG
>CAYSAH010000345.1:0-4740 GCA_964428945.1 uncultured Bacteroidaceae bacterium
TCTTTGTGCTTCTTTGTGCCTCTTCGTGTAACAGCTATTACGCAAAGAAACACAAAGCACAGGGCGCGGGGCATGGAGCATGGAGCACCGGGCAGACCGATTCGAGGCGCAAGGCACAAGGCGCGAGGTGCCAGGGCAGACCGAGCAGAGTCGGGGGAGGAACAAGTTGTGAGTAGTGAGGTAACAGGTATCAGGCACTCCTGAGTACTCCTAAGTACTCTAGCAGGTAACCGAATCAAACCATCCCTGTATTAAAAAAGCAGCTTGCTGCTCATCTGTGCCCATTTGTGTCCATCTGTGGACCAAAATAACCGGCAGCCTGCTGCCCCTCTGCGTTCCTCTGTGTCCTCTGCGGTTAAAAAAAGCAGCTTGCTGCTCATCTGCGTACTCCTATTCCACGAAAACCTTAGCCATCAAGACTTCCTCATCTACCATGGTGATCCTGATGAGATAGAGCCCCGGTCCGGTCCTATTACCCTCGATCGCTGCAGAATTACTTCCATTTATTTCCATTATGAACAAGCGCTTTCCGGAGATACTGATCAACTCGATCCTTTCCATCAGAGCTTGTGACTGAATATGGATATTCTCCTTCACAGGATTAGGATAGATTGTGATCATTTTCAGACTGTTCGATCCAATGCCTGTAGCAGTTGCAAGTACAGTGATCTCATCCGAGACCGATGGATTTGATTCAATGCTGGCAGATATTATAGCTGTTCCCTCAGCTAATGCAGTTATAAGTCCATTTGCTGAGACCGAAGCTACACCTGAATTGTCACTTTCCCATTTTATATTTGCATCTGTTGCATTCACAGGAACAGCAACAGCAGTTAACTGGTAATCATCTCCCTTGTTAAGTTCAATCGGAGAACTATCCAGGATGAGCAGTTCGCTTGCAGGAATAGTGGTGCCCCGTTCCAGCCAGACATTATCAAAATAAACGGTGAAAACTTCTTTCGTTCCAACACCAAATTGCGCCTCTATGCGGTTGATCTCATAGGAAGCAAGGGAAAAGTCAGAAAGATCGAGTACCACCTGGGTCCAGTTATAGGCCGGTACCTGGATCGAAGTTTGAAAAGATCCCAATTCAAGGTCCGAGTTTTTAAGAGCAATCCTCACAACACCTATCTCAGATTCAGAATAGGCCATGAAAGAGATCCTTGACCAGTCACCAGCGTTTACTGCAGGAAACTGTATCCCGAAACCGGCTCCGAAATTGGTATCGTCACGGTCCCATGTAAACACTTTATCTGATGTATTGATCCCCTCTTTTGCCGGATTATCAGATTTGCTCCAGTTTGTTGTTGCCCAGGCATAGGCACCGTATCCGCTTCCCCAGTCAAGTTCATAATTCTCAAAATCCAGAAGCATGTTTGTCTCGTAGGTTTCCGGCTCCTCGAATGCACCGCCGTCGACATTCACAAGACATTCTGCGATATCACCATATAAGGGAACTGCCCTGATCCTCGTCGTGCCCTTTTTAATTGCTGTCACTTTGCCATCCTGGTCAACTGTTGCAACGGAACTGTTGCCTGATATCCAGGTGAAAATATTTCCTTCAGATTCTGCAGTAAGTACATATTCTTCTGAAGAATTCATGTCGAGGGCAGCATCGCTGAGTGCCAGGTTTCCATACCATTCTGCAGCCGTGGCCGACAATTTGAAATCGTCATACAGACACGACATCTCCGCATCTATAGTCGTATTAACAAATACATTGAACTGTTTTAATTCAAATGTTGAAGTAAGATCGAAGGTAAATAATCTCCAGGCATTTACTCCTTCAATGGCTACAGTCTTTGTGACCTGTCCTCCATCAACCGATGCCAGCTGGATATAGAATTCCCTGACCTGGTCCCCGAAATATTTAAACTGGAACTGCGCATATTTATCGGTCGACTGAATATCTGCAGTAGGCATCACCATTCCCAGCAGCCTCCAGGTTCCCGAAGGCCTGTTGTATTTCACTACTGTTGCACTTTCGTTTGCCGGACCTGCAAGCGGATTGGCATATTCAATCTCACTGCTGCCATTGGGGGTATAGAGCTGGGCAACATCAGGCTGAGGAACTGTGGTTACGGGTATTACCGCGTCAAAATCAGCAATGATATAGTCCACGGCCTCAGTGATCTCAACATAGCATGTATCCTTTTTTGATCCGCTGAGCGAGCTTGCTATAACCATTACATTACCTGCAGCCATTGCAGTAAGCAGTCCGTTTTCATCAACTTCAGCGATACCTTCCTCACTCCAGGTCCAGTCGACGAATTTATTTGATGCATCTTCCGGTGAAAAAAAAACCTCCAACTGTGCACTTTGTCCCGTCACCAGTGAAAGACTGTCGGGCACCACGGATATGGATTCAACGGCAACCTCGGTCCAGGTGCAATTTACATTGCATTCCGCACTTACAGAACCGTCGAGTGTTTCGCAGGTGATCGTGCAGCTTCCGTTCGTAACGCCGGTGATTCTTCCCATCTGGTCCACGTGTGCCACCCTTTCATCATTGGAACTCCATTTCAGTGCACCGATTGTTGCAATTTCATTGTCGATCGTTGCAATACAGGTATCAATTCCCCCTTGAACTGCAATTGAAATGTCAGACTTATCAAGTGTAATTGTTGTTACAGGTTGCAAAGATCCGCTGTTCGTGTTATGCCTGTTGTTTACGAAACCATAGGTAAGTGCGCCGAATACAGAATTCTGGTGAACCGTATTTTCAGTTGACATCGGCGCATGGATATTGCTGTTCCACCGCTCATGCCCCGGCCACTGGTCCATCAGCGGATATTGGGAAAAGTTCGCCCAATCCTTGTTCCATGGTCCATGGCCACCCTGAAATTCAACACCGTCAATTGTCCATGTATAAGGAGTATATCCGTATGCCATTGACCAGGGGCCATAGGGAATGAATCCGGGGTAATTCACCCAGTTGTTATTGTACCTGCTGTCGAGGTGAAATCCGGCCTCCGCCGGTCTTGGTCCTACTCCGGTCATCCAGGTTGAATGCAGGGGATTGGTACCCAGGAAATAATCTGCAGTTGTATGGCAGGCATAAAGAAAGTCCTGGTCGCCTGTAAGCCCATATGCAACCATCATTTCGAAGATCCAGGGAGTGGTGGCCTGGCCGACCAGCATGGGCATTGTAAACAGCCCCCCCCAGCGGCAGGCCCTTAAACCAGAGGCATCCATGCCATTTGTATTTGCAGTGTTCACTGCCACATTCACCAGGGAGCTCATCAGTTGTTTATTCGCCGATTGATTTGTGGCGAGCAGGTAAGCATACACACCAAATCGCTCATCCTCAGCCAGGCTTCCTGCATTCTTCAGTTTATCAAGTTCTGTCTGCGCCGAGGCATGGTATTGGGACTCATTGGTGAGCCTGTAAAGATTTGCAGCAGCATACATCTGGTAAACACCAAGTGCAGCGCTGTAATTTGTCCCGCTTTCCGGCTGATTCTCAGCTGCTGAAGCCCATGCATAGGCATCCTTTGCTTCCTGTTCCCAATCGACAAGATCTTTGGTCATCAGTGCTAAATCCACATGATCCAGCATTTCGACTGGGAAATGATGCGGATCTTTTCCCAGTGATTTTAGTATTACAGCAAACTGTGCTGCCTGTCCCGCATAGAGGTAGGTCATAAAAGCATCGGCCCGGGTAATGACATATCTCCTGTGGTCCTTCCAGGAAGGTTTAGAATTTTCTGCCTGACCATCAACACTTGTAAACACATCAGGGCAAACACGGGCACCGCCTACACCTCCATTACTGTAACCTTTTGCGATAAGCTCCTTCCTTAAGCGGTAGTTGAATTTTATCAGCCAGGAGGCTTCATCAACGAGATCCGGAATCCCGTTCCCGCTTTCCGGCAGATTCAGGTCACCATCAGCAAAGCGTTCGGGGAAATATTCATAACTTAACATAAGAAGAATTGGTATCCTCTGGTGACTGTAATATCCGTCCCAGTCACCGGCATCATGGTACCAGCCGGCAACATCCAAGGGCTTGCCAATTGCCGCATCACGAATTGCTGCCTGTGAACTGCCTCCACCGTCGGCATCTGCCCAGCTGGTGAAGGGATAATCGGAGTACAGCAACAACCCTGAAAAATCTGTTCCATCATCGCTGCTTACCTTCGTATTCTGCGTCACCGGCCGGATATAGGTACCATCGGTGTAAGGCGGAGCCAGCCTGATACCGCTTCGCTGGTAATACAATGCCCTTCCCACGGTATAATAGGCTTCCCAAAGCGCATCTGTACCGATTTTAAAAGGATAAGAACAACCAATTCCTTCTACCACAAGTTTGTAATTCCCGTCCGCTGTAAGGGATGAAAAATCACATTCATATACTTCCGCTCCGAGGAAATTCTTGTTCGGGGTATCACTGGTCTGACTGGTCTCCGCGTTTGTTGCTGACTTACGTTTCTTCAAGGTTCCTGTTAGTGCAGCTTCCGTTTCACCTTCCTTGTAAATATAGAAGCTTTTGCCATTGTAGGCTGTAAGATCGAGGCCTCCTTTATCTCCCATCCACTGGTAAACATAGCCATACTTAGGAGCATTGGTTTCGTAACCAACAGTGTTGACATGTACTGCCTCGCTGCGGAGGTTCTTCTCGTCAAAGGTGAAGGTCCATTCCGTTCCATTGGCTGCCAGGGCAGAAGTATTCAGGGTATAGGTCTTTCCCTGCTTCATCTCCTTGTCGAGGAACAGGTAGATAAAATGCTTTGAGGCCCA
>CAYSAH010000346.1:0-1755 GCA_964428945.1 uncultured Bacteroidaceae bacterium
CATCCTTTAAATTAAAAGAGGTAAGTTCCTCTGAAATTGTATGAATTTCATCCGTTGTTCCGGGGAAATGATACCTGAATCCTATGCCGTTGTTGAAAACACGAAAGATGATCTCCATTTGATCTCCATCACCATTCTCAAAAAGGAAGAACTCCTCCTTCGCCTCGTAGGTGATCACCCGTTTTTTTCCGGCTGCGAGGGTATAGCTATCGTTGATGAGTCCTGATCTTTGGGATAGGAAACGCAGCCCGGAAGCAAAGTCTGCATCTTCCCTCACCAGTCCAAGGCGCGATGCTTCAAGGGCGGTTTTAATACCTTCACCGGTGTCAAGTGTCAATTGATAAGATGCTTCGCCTTCAGGAGATAATGCCAGGTTCACATTAATTTTACCGTCGGGGGATGAAATGGTCCAGCTGTTTTTTGTTCCGCATCCGGCCATGATGATACCGGCCAGAAATAAATAAAATGCTTTTTTCATGATAAGTTAGTTTAGTTGTCCAAAGATAATAAAACATGAATAAAGGGACATATATTCAACAATTGTTAAATTTGTTTATAATATTTTGTTTTAATGAAACCCCGAACAAGAATAAGGTATTTGATTTTCATATTTATCCTGCTTCAAACTTCAGGCATAGTCGACTGCCAGGACCCCGTACTGGAGGAGTATATAAAAACCGGAATTGAATCGAACCGGGCATTGAAGCAGCGACAACTGGATTATACCAGGAGTCTTTTGGCACTTAAAGAAGCCAGGGGATATTTTTTCCCTGATGTTAACCTTAATGCAAGGTTTACGGTTGCTGATGGGGGAAGGGTAATTACCTTCCCCGTCGGTGATCTTCTGAACCCCGTTTATAACACCCTGAATCTGCTTACTTCCTCAAACCAGTTTCCTGAAATAGAAAACCAGGAATTCACCTTTTACAGACCCGTGGAGCATGAAACAAAAGTATCGCTGGTTCAGCCTATATACAGCAGTGATCTTATATGGAATGTACGCATCAGGGAGGAATATTCAGCAATGTCGAAGGTAGATGTTGAGCAGTACAAAAGAGAATTGATCAGGGAAATAAAAGAAGCTTACTACAATTATCAGAAAGCCTCCAGTTTTGAAAAACTTATTGATTCCACCATGCTTTTGGTGAAGGAAAATCTCAGGGTAAGCAATGCGCTGTTCAGGAATGACCTGGTAACGATCGATGCCGTTTACCGCTCTGAAGCAGAATTGAGTTCAGTTGAAGCGGAGAAGGCACGTGCTACGGGTATGGAGAGGTCAGCACGGGCCTACTTCAATTTTCTTCTGAACAGGTCACTGAATTCATCGATCGAAGAAAGTAGCATGGAACCCGACGAGTTATTGCTTTCTATGGATCAGATGCAGGAAAATGCAGTTGGCAACAGGGAAGAGCTGGAAATGCTCCGGAAAGCACAAGCACTGAACAGCCAGGTATTGAAACTTCAGGCCGGTGCTGCAACCCCGGACCTCTTTGGAATGGTCGATTATGGTTTCCAGGGGGAAAAATACAGTTTTACCAGTGAGGATGATTTTGTACTTGCCTCGCTTGTCCTTCGCTGGAACCTTTTCCAGGGAATGACCAACAGGAACAGGATCAGGGAGACCCGCATAGAAGGGGAGAGACTGGAAGAGTTATTCAGCGAAGCAGAGATGAAGGTACGGATGCAGGTGATCAGCACTTATTATGCAGTGATCGCTGCCCGTGATGTTACAAAAGCAGCAGAAAAAAGAGTTTT
>CAYSAH010000346.1:1765-4740 GCA_964428945.1 uncultured Bacteroidaceae bacterium
GAGGAAGGGCTACAGCCTGGTTGAACGCAAGTACAGCGAAGGCCAGGCTTCACTGCTTGAGTATATTGATGCCCGGACCAATCTTACCGGGGCTGAATCGAACCTGATCATAGCGAGGAATGATTATCTGATCAGCCTGGCCGAACTTGAGTATGCCTCGGCAAAGCTTGATCTTCAAAACTATTAAATATAAATTATGAGGAGGATACTGGTATTTCTATTTTCATTGCTGTTCCTGGTTTCCTGCAAGCAAGAGCCGCTTAAGGAGAACAAGGTCCAGGATGCAATTAATGTAAAGGTGATACGGCCTGAATACATTTCATTTAGTTCATCAGTAAGGGCGAGTGGAATTCTGACCACCCGCACTGAAATGAAGCTCAGCTTCAAAACAGGTGGAATTATTGAATCTATTAAGGTAAACGAAGGACAGTTCGTGAAGGAGGGAGAGTTACTGGCATCGCTTGACCTTTCGGAGATCAATGCCCACGTTCAGCAGGCCGGGATCGCCTATGAGAAGGCAAGGAGGGATTATAACAGGGCCAATAATCTTTATAAGGATAGCGTAGCAACCCTTGAAACCGTTCAAAATGCAAGATCTGCAGTGGACCTGGCCAGGGCCCAGAAGAAGATCGCTGAATTTAATCTTCAGCATTCAAGGATAATTGCCCCTTCAAATGGAAGAATTCAGAAGATTATCGCTGAGAAAAATGAAATGACAGCCCCGGGTTATCCTGTGATTCTTTTTGCAAGCACAGAAAATGACTGGATCGTTCGGGTCTCCCTGGCCGACAAGGATATCATAAAGTTCAAAACAGGGGATTCAGCTACCGTTGAAATGGATCCTTTCCCAAAACGGAGTTTCCCAGCTGTAATTTCTGAGTCCGGCTCATTTGCCGATCCAGTCACGGGGACATACGAGGTAGAGCTTCTGCTGACCGAAGAGGATCCCGATTTCAGGACAGGATTCATCGCACGCACCAGTCTTTATCCTTCTGATTCAGTTTCAGGCTTCTGGCTTCCTTTTGAAGCAGTCCACGACCTGGATGGGAGAAATGGATTTGTTTACCTGCTCGACAGTCTCCATGTTGTAAAAAGAGAGGTTAGCACCGGTGAGATAATTAACAAGGGAATCCTCATTATGAAAGGATTGTCAATTCAGGATGAGGTAGTCACTGAAGGAGCAAGTTACCTGAAAGAAGGATCCCTGGTCAATGTATTAACTCCGGAAAATTATTCGAGATGAGGCTGCCCAGGCTATCCATAGAAAATTCATCTTTTACATGGATGCTTTTCATATTCCTGGTGTTCCTGGGGGTCCGCTCCCTGCTGATCATGCCACGAACTGAGAATCCCGAAGTAACAATTCCGGGCTCTTCAATTTTGGTTATAATGCCCGGAGCGAGCCCGGTGGATATTGAAAACCTGGTGGCACTTCCCCTGGAGGAGGCATTGAATGAGCTGGATGATATTTCAAGGATCAGCACCACTGTAAGGGATGGATTCATGACCCTTTCCGTTGAGTTTGATTTTAATACCGATGCAGATAAAAAATATAACGAGGTAATACAGCAATACAATTCCATCAGGAATGAATTGCCCCAGGAAATTGCACAGGCTGAAATATGGAAATGGTCGACCTCTGATATTGCAATGTTCCAGCTTGCGCTTATTTCCGGTTCGGCTCCCTTTAGCGAGATGCAGCTGCAGGCTGAAAAGCTGCAAAAAGAAATGGAGAAGGTCAGCTATGTGAGGAATGTCGATATCCTGGCTCTTCCTGAACAGCAGATCCTTATTGATCTGGATATGGAGATGATGGCAAGGGTAAATACCACCATCGATATGGTGGCGAAGGCAATTGCCAGTAACAATGCCAATATTCCGGGAGGTGAGTTTGAGATCGGAGCCCAGAGCCTGAATGTGAAAACCTCAGGATCCTACAGGGACCTTGAAGAGATCAGGAATACGGCAGTAAATGCTTACCAGGGCAAGCTGATCTGTTTGAAAGACATTGCTGAAGTGAATTTTAATTATGAGGACCTAAAATACCAGGCCCGGTTTGGCGGAGATAATTCAGACAAGATCCGGCGGCCATCCACGAGAGCGATCTTTATTACTGTTAGCCAGAAAGAAGGTCTGAACGTGCTTAAGACCTCTGAAAAGTTATTGCCGGTCATAGAGCAGTTCCGAAAAGGACTGCCAGAGGATATGCGGCTTGAGATGATCTTTGACCAGCCGGCAAAGGTGAAGAAAAGGATCAATAATTTTCTGATCAACCTGTTCCAGGGAATTGTCCTTGTAGGGATCGTAATTTTTGTTTCACTCGGATTCAGGTCCTCGGTGGTTGTTGTCCTTGCTATTCCGCTTTCTATTGTTATCGGTCTCGGTTTCATTGATATCGCCGGATTCGGACTCCAGCAAATTTCAATCGCCGGCTTAATTGTTGCGCTTGGCTTATTGGTGGATAATTCCATTGTGATGGTTGAAAATATCGACCGGTACCGTTCCATGGGGTATTCCAGAAAAGAGGCCTCCTACCTGGCTGCATCGGAGATCGGATGGCCGGTCGTTGCTGCCACAGTTACCACGATCCTGGCTTTTATCCCGATAGCTGCGATGCCTGACATGACAGGTGCTTTTATTAAATCCCTGCCGATAACGATTTCCATTACACTTGCTGTTTCACTGCTTATTGCGCTCACACTTACACCCACTATAACTTCAAAGATCTACAGGGAGACTGGCGCTGACAAACGGGATAACAGGGGAACCAAAAAGTTCCTTGTCTGGATCGCTGAAAAACCATTCAGAACCAGCCTGGCTTATAGCCTGAAGAAACCTGTTCCTGTTATTATTATCGCATTGCTTATGCTGGCAGGTTCGGCCTATTTTTTTCAATTTGTTGGCCTCAGCTTTTTCCCGAAAGCAGAGCAACCCAACCTCATGATACGTGTAAAATTGCCGGAAGGAAGAAACCT
>CAYSAH010000347.1:0-4712 GCA_964428945.1 uncultured Bacteroidaceae bacterium
ATGCCAGGTATATGAAGAAGTGGATATTATGCTTGCTGTCCCCGACATAGGTGTTTTGGAGGTTATTCATCCATATTCTTCATGCAGCCTTGAAGAGGTTGAGAATCTGGAAGTCGTCATAAAGAATTATGGGAATTACGATATATCTTCAGCAGCAAATATAAAGGTAGCCTACTCTATTAACGGATCTCCAGCTGTTGTCGAAAGCCTTCCTCTTTCTTCAACCTTTGAAGGAGGTGCAACATTGAATTATATCTTCAAAAAATCTGAAGATCTAAGTGCTCCGGGACATTATGAATTCGTAATCTACACTGAATATGATGCTGACCTGGTTTCAACCAATGATATAATATTTTTTGGCATTGATGTACTTGGAAGTCCTGATGTCAATATAAGTAATGGGAAAGATACAATCTATATAGACGGGCCATTGACTTTATCAGTAGCTCCAGGTTATCAGTCCTATGAATGGCAGGACGGCAGTTCAGGTATTGAGTACAACATAACAAGTCCTGGTTCAGGGCTCTATTCCGTAATCGTAGGTGCCGAAAATGGCTGCCACACAAGTGACAGCATATTCATTGTATATGACATACCTGACCTGGGGATAACATCCATTGTATCACCACAAAACTCCTGTGAATTAGGGCCAAATCATCCAATCACAGTTGAACTGGTAAATAATGGATTCTTTAGAATATCGCCTTCAGATGTATTAAAATTGACCTATTCAGTTAACGGACAATCTTCAGTGATCGAGAATTTCAAACTTAATTCCGACCTTCTTCCTGGTGAATCCAGGGACCTGACTTTCGTAAAGGGTTATGATTTTTCGAGTGCCGGTACATATTCAATATCAGTTTCTTTGATTTTTACAGAAGATACCGATTTCTCCAACAATTTCTTAAGCGGCTCTGTAACCATTAAAGAAAGTCCTCATCCCTTACTTGAGAATGGGATTGACATCCTGAACACTACCCTGCCCCATGTGCTTGAAGCAGGGAGCGGCTATTCATCTTACCTGTGGCAGGACAACTCTACGGGAAATTCCTTTGAAGTTACTGAAGACGGATTGTACTGGGTAATGGTAACCAATACTGCAGGTTGTCCTGGATATGATTCAATTTATGTACAGTATTCCAATTCAACTGAATCTTTTACCGTACTGAATGAATCAGTGAAAATCTATCCCAATCCAGCTGTATCCTTTATCAATATTGAGCTATCATTGGATACTGAATTGGAGATCAGGCTTGAATTATTCGATGTATTGAATAAGGCAATATATATTCAGGAGCTGGAACATTCCTATTTTACCAAAACCGGGATAGATATTCAGGATCTAAAGCCCGGTACATATATGCTCAGGATTTCAGGAGAGAACATAGGTTTCACTCAAAAAATATTGATTCAGTAATACAGGAAAGGTAAAGAGAATAAATATTTCCGCGTATGGGATATACCTCCTACTTACATTATAGGTAAGCCTTTTACTTATATATACTTCATGACCTTTAATTCTTCCTGATATTAATTCTGAAGGGGGTATTCATCTGTGTCCGGCCTGAATAATGATATTCTTGACATTTATCCTGATTGTTGAGTTTATGTTGTGGTATTGGCCTCTGGGAATGAAAATATTGTAGGGTAAGTGAAATTGGATTCTTTATAAATTCTAAGCAAATTGAACTCATAAATTACAGTGAGCGGAATACATATGAAGCAACGGATAGCAATAAGTGCTATGAAATCAGGAAAAGTGAAGGTTAATAGGCCATCCATCCATGGTTTGCTTATTATGTTTCAAGCAGCACTTATTCTCCTGTCATCCTGCAATAAGAACCAGGAACTTAATTTCTCCCCTGACTTCAATTATTCAATGCAGGAGGGAAATTTGATTCACTTTACTAACCAGTCAGATGGGACCTACACCTATATGACCTGGGATTTTGGTAACGGGGAAATGTTAACCACACTTGATAAAAACAAGGAATATGATATTTACTACCCAAAGGCAGGCACCTATATAGTGAGTTTAAAACTTTCCGATGCCTTGTTAAACTCCGATACCGTTTTTAAAGAAATAACAATACAAAATGATGACCTGATTGTTTCCTTTTCAACCGAAGCAGACCAGTCGGATCCTTATAAAATTAAATTGGTAAACACTTCTATTGGTACCTACGATTCACTTGCCTGGAGATACAGGAACAGGGAAGTCACGGAGATAGATCCATCGGTCTATCTTCCATTTTCCGGGAGCTATGAAATAATCCTCGACCTGTTCAAATACGGAAATATATACAGTGTCTCAAAGACCTTACAAATTCTCCAAGACGATCCCCAGTATTTCAACAAACTTGAGCTCAGCTGGGCTGATGAATTCGATGGACCTTTAGTAAATGCTGAATACTGGACCTATGAAACCGGGGCAACAGGATGGGGAAATAACGAGCTTCAGGAGTATACCAATGGAAATAATGCCGAGATCATGAATGGAATCCTGATCCTGACAGCTAAAAAAATTAACGAAAACAAAGATCCTGGATCATATACCTCTGCCAGGATAACAACAAAAAATAAAAAAGAATTTACCTATGGCAGGATGGAAATCAGCGCCAGGCTGCCTTCCGGAACAGGGATCTGGCCAGCGATCTGGATGCTTGGGAGTAATATCTCAACCGCTGACTGGCCAGCCTGTGGAGAGATCGATATAATGGAGTATGTTGGTTTTGAACCGAATACAATTCATTCAACAATCCATACAACATCAGGTTACAGGGATAATGGAAGTGGCAGCAGTAAAATCCTGGCTAGCTGTGAGGAAGAATTTCATGTTTATGGGATATTGTGGACTGAACGAAAGATCACTTTTTATATTGATTCTCCTTCCAATATAACCCATACATACAATCCTCCGGTAAAAAATGAGAATACCTGGCCCTTTGATCTGCCACAATTCTTTATCTTAAACGTCGCGGTTGGAGGAGACTGGGGAGGTGCACAGGGTGTTGACAATGCCATTTTTCCCCAATCAATGGAGCTTGATTGGCTAAGGGTATACCAGGAGCCTGAATAGGAAGCACTGAAAGACTGGTAACATGAAATGCAGAAAGCTGATAAATGGAATAGTGAGATAACTGATTGATGAAACAGTAGCATAAGATATTCAACATATGATTTTATAAGAATGATGACAACACTAAAGCTTGCTCTATTTATAAGCATAACCATGGTCTTTGGCTCCTGCATAAACAAGGAAGTAAAAAAAGATGGAAGCATCGGAGCTGACGGCTTTCACCTTGTCTGGGCGGATGAATTCGAATATACAGGCTTACCTGATTCAACAAAATGGAAGTATGACACCGAGGGCAACGATGCCGGATGGGGGAACAACGAGTCCCAAATATACACTGTAAAAAGATTGGAAAACGCCAGGGTAAAGGATGGTATCTTGCATATCACTGCTTTAATGGAAGACTATAAAGGTAAAAACTATACTTCAGCAAGGCTCGTTTCAAATGCAGATTGGAAATATGCCAGGATTGAGGTTCGGGCAAAAGTTCCTCCAGGCAGAGGAACCTGGTCTGCCATTTGGATGATGCCCGGGGGATGGACCTTTAACACGGGTAACTGGCCTGATGTAGGTGAATTTGATATTCTTGAACATGTAGGTCATGATCCGGGAGTAATCCATGCTTCTGCTCATTCACGAGATTACCAGTGGCAGAAAGGAACCCAAAAAACCAATACGATTCTTGTTAAGGATGCGACTGAAAGTTTCCATTCCTATATATTGGAATGGGACGAGGATTTAGTTAAAGCCTATGTTGACGATTCTCTATATTTTGAATATGAGAATGAAGGATTGGGAATAGAGAAATGGCCTTATGATAAACCATTTTACCTCATTTTAAATATTGCAGTTGGAGGAGCCTGGGGTTCATTAAATGGAATTGACGATTCAGCATTTCCACAGACAATGGAAATTGATTATGTCAGGATTTACCAGAAATATTAAGATATTTACACAAATAAAACTGTTCAATCAGATGAAAAAAATATACCTGGGAGACCATGTAATTAATACACAAAGTAAGCCTGTAGCAGGCTGCTTCATCGAAATTGATAACGAGAAGTTCTATAAAATCTCCAATTACAATGAGATGCCGGATTTCTTCCTAACAATTGTAAGTGATTCGGACCATTGGATGTTTCTTTCAAGCAATGGCTCCTTGTCTGCAGGGCGAAAAAATCGTGATAATGCTCTCTTTCCCTATTATACTGACGATAAAATCCATGATTACAGGGACAGGACCGGTAGTAAAACTTTTTGCCTGGTAAAAAAAGATAACAAAAACTTTCTTTGGGAACCTTTTACGTTTGAATCAGAAAAGATATACAGGATCGAGCGTAACATCTATAAAAGTATTTTCGGGAACAAGATCATCTTTGAAGAGCAGAATATCGACCTCGAAATATCCTTTCAGTATGGATGGTATAACAGTGAACGTTTTGGTTGGATAAAGAAATCTGTCATTAAAAATCTTGGGATTTCTGATATTAAAACTGAAATCCTGGATGGCATGCAAAATATACTTCCATCGGGAGTTGATTACGCATTTCAGAATGAATACAGCAATTTGCTTGACGCTTATAAAAAAAATGAATTACTTCCTGAGAGCAGGATTGGTTTATTTATGCTCAGCTCG
>CAYSAH010000348.1:0-4706 GCA_964428945.1 uncultured Bacteroidaceae bacterium
GCGGGATTAGTTCGACCATCGGCTTTTATATCGGCTGCGCCTCATAAAAGCCGGGTCTCACTAACTTTTTCCTTTTTACTTTTTCCTTTTTACTTGTTCTTCCAGATAATACCCTTCCCTGTCAAGCAGGTGGTCGAGGTCTGCGATGCCGTAAACCAGGATCGCCGTTGCAACAGCAGTTTGTTCCTGATATTCCGGAATACTTTTATTATACAGGTCACGCTCAGTATGCCAGATTTCCCTGTAATTGAAGTCATATCCCTTCGGGTCGCCGCATTCAAATCCGATAGTGGGGACTCCCTTAACAGCAAAAGGACCGCTGTCGGTGCCCCAGGCTTTTTTTGGTAGCTCTGTGGGCTCCCTCTTTTTTAACTCCACCTGAAATTCAGGATTTATCCGGTTTATAGCTTCGACGATCGGGACGAAGTCATTCCACATCTGCTCCGGAACACTCAGGCCTGTTGGCACTTCAGGTCCGCCGTCCCTGTTCACCATATTTGAAATCTTAGCAAGATCAGCTTCGTACTGTGTTACCCAGCTTGTGGATCCATAGAGACCAAATTCTTCTCCTGCCCACAGAACCACCAGGATTGTGCGCTTTGGTTTTCCCCCGGCTTCCATGATCAGCCTTGCGGCTTCCATCGTTGGAGATACCCCTGACCCGTCATCGACTCCTCCGGTTCCGACATCGTATGCATCCAGGTGACCACTCATGATCACGTATTCATCCGGAAATTCAGTTCCGGGAATTATCCCTATAATATTATGGTACTTTATTGGTCCCATTTTAAAGTGGTTCCTTATATCGAATTCAAGCTGAAAATATTGCCTTTCCCTGGCCATCTGGAGAATCACTTCGTATTGATGTTCATCCAGTTTAATGTCCGGGACTGTTGGAAGGGAATCGAAAGTCATGCTGAAAAGGTTTTTCCTGTCGTACATCACCCTGATGGGAACCTTTGATGACTGTATGATTCCCAGGATACCGGCATCGACCATTTCCCGGTAAAAAAGTGCCGGTTCCGTAAAAGTTGTAAGTTCTTCCTGCTTTGTATACTTCCTGTTTCCTTCGTTATCCCGGTTTTCTTTGCGGATCCTCCTGTTCTCTTCGACAATCCTTATATTTTCTTGTTTAATTGAATCCCTGATGCTGTCGCCGGAAGGGGAGTAATCTATCGGCCAGCCCTCGTTTTCACCGGATATAAGCACCCATGCGCCATTGAGTGCTCCTTTCATTTTATCGAATTCAGCCTGGGTTTTGGGTTCAAGGAGAACATGTCCTCTCTGAACGCCCTTCGTTCCCGAGGTATAGGAAGGTGTTGCAAAATGGAGGGACATTCCATTTTCTGCAAGCAATTTCCCAAACCATGGGCCACGGTTGAATCCCACGGGCAATTCACCCACTTCATCGAATACCACCTGCATGCCCCATTCATCAAATTTTGTAGCAGCCCAATATGCAGCATTTTCATAGGCATCTGAGCCAATAAGCCTCCCGCCGAAGCGGTTGGAAAGAATATCGAGGTATTCCATTGAGCGCTTGTCCCTGGTACCGATCTCAATTATTTTATTAAATATGGAATCTGCCTGGGCATAGCCTGTATGCATATAGAATATTGCACCAAGCACCAGGATGAATGATTTTCTATTCACGGTGGTAATTTTAAAGGAGTAAATTGCTCTTAAAAATAATAGGACGTGTTTAATGCTGGTGGAAAGTATCTGTAACAAAACCAAGCACGGATGGCAGCGACTCTCTCCAGTAGGTCCAGTTATGAGCACCGTCGCGAACCCTGTATTCGTGGGGAACCTCTTTCTTTCTCAGGGCAATGTGAATGAGGCTGTTTCCTTCGAAAAGAAAATCGTCATCACCGCAATCGATATACCATTTTACAGATTTTAGATCATCTGCAGACATATGTTCAACCAGGGACAATGCACTGTGCTGCTCAAAGTATGCCTGAACATCTTTCCCGGAATATTTCTCATTCCCGCGCGCTAACCTGGATTTCATTTCATCAACATTCAGAGGGCCCGTTGATGCGCTCAGCGGACAGGCTGATGAGAACAATTCCGGGTGGTGCAGTGCATACATGAATGATCCGCCTCCACCCATGGAAAGTCCGGCAATCGCCCTGTAACGTTTTTCACTTTTTACCCGGTATTTCGTTTCCACGAATGGAATAAACTCCCCGAAGAAGAAATCCTCGTAGCGCCATTCTCCGTTTATATTGTTAAAATAGCCCCTCTGCCCGGTATTGGCATCCGGCATCACAATGATCATGGGCGTTGCGATTCCTTCTGCAATTGCCTTGTCCGTGATCCGAAGCACTTCGCCGAACTGCACCCAGCCGGTCTGATCATCTCCACCTCCATGTAAAAGGTATAAAACCGGGTAGCTTCTGTTTGAAGTTTCATAATCAGGAGGCAGGTAAACGGCATATTTTCTTTCACTTTTAAGAATTGTGCTTTCCATCGACAGGTCATCGAAAACCTTTCCGCTTTGGGAAAACATTGAAGTTGCTATAAAAAGGGCAAGACCAATTATTAATATTTGCTTTTTCATTGGTAATTGAAGTTTTAAGTTTTGTTAAAGGTATCTTTTTTGGATAAGCATGAAATCAAAAAAAATAACTGATTCTATATGAACCTTGTAATTTAAAATTATTAAAAATAATCCAACACCTATCTTATAATACGCTTCCAAATAAGTGAGAACACATGCAGTAAATATTATTGCTTTAGTATCTATATAAACATTAATAACAATGAAATCAGGCTATTACTGTCAGGGATGGGAGTTCTGCCGCTTTCGTGTTGAATTTTTTTACAGAATATCAGGGCCGGATTAGTTACAATTGCTCAATTCAGATTCCATGTTATACTGTTCAAACAGTGGATTAAGATTCTTGAAAATAATATATATTTGAGTGCAAATTATTTTTTATAAATTAGGTGATAATTTAAGTTTTTTTAACTTAATTTACGATTTACAAAGTATCAGGTATACTTAACTACAACTAAACTATTATTCTGTGATGAAAGCTAAACTAATGTACTACAATGCAGTACTGCTATTGGCTGCTGTAATGCTAACTCAATGCACCGATCCTCACTCACGATATGACGATCCTCCCTGGTTAGGAGGAACCAATATTGAGACCCTGGAAAAGGCTGGAAATTACAAACAGTTCCTGAGGTTGATGGATCTGGCAGATTACAGGAACTCTATTGAAAATCAACTTTTTACTCTGTTTGCTCCTTCAGACAGTGCTTTTGCAGTGTATTGTGAAAGCATTGGCATAGATTCCATAGGTGAATTAACAACGGAACAGGCTGAAGAGCTCTTTGGTCAGCATATTCTTATTAATCCGCGCTCGCGTGATCAGCTTATTTACGAATATGCCTGGGGTGAACTGCAAGATCCGCGCGGTGAATACGGAGCCTTGTTTTTCAAAAAGGAGACCTACTCAGTTCCATTGGACTATTCTGAAGAAGTTAAATATAACGAAGAGTTCAAGGATCAGACCCTGAGGATTTACAGGGGAAGAACCCTTGTTCCTTTGTGGACTATTGAATTTTTTGAGGACTATTTCGGAGATCCGGAAGGTTCTGATTACCTGGCCCTGTATCCGGGAAGCCAGTATACAGGAACCCAATGGCATGATGCAGCTGTGGTCGGTGAACCGGGAAGAACTTCCAGTGGATTTATTTATTATTTAGACAGGGTCGTTGCGCCTATTCCCACGATAGACCTGTATCTGATGCAAAATCCTGATGAATTCGGTACTTTCTATGACATCGCACAAAGATTTGCTGCTTACGGGGCGCCAAGTGTGAATGCACAATTGGTAAGAAGGTACGGGAAATCATACAATCAGATATCAAACATTGCAAACAGGGAGGGGCCGAGTACAGGCAACCCAGCCAACATGCTTGACATGTATACCGTATTTGTACCCGGCAATGATGCCTTGCAGGAGTTCCTTGACAATACGATCCTTCAATATTATGAATCAATAGACAGTGTGCCCGAGCTTTTCCTGGTTTATCTGCTGCAATCGCATATTCTTCCCAGGTTAAGTCTTCCTTCAAAAATGGAAACTATATTTCAGAATTATTATGGTGATAAGATAGATATCGATATCGACACTGATATCAAGACAATACACATGACCAGCAACGGGGCTGTTTTCTCAATGAACAGGGTTATTGCTCCAAATGCCTTTACCTGTGTCCCGGGTCCGGTGTTTTATAATAACAATTATACTACCTTTCTTTACGCCCTTCAGTATTCTGAACTGCTAAACACTCTGACCAAGCCGAATGTTAATATTACCTTGTTTGCTGCTGATAATGCCAAAATGGAAGCATATGGCATAAGACAAAACGAACTTGACGGAAATGTGATTCTTCAGATCAGGCTTGCCGACGGTAGCTGGGCCAATATGGAAATGGTAGATATTGAAGAGTTTATTGAAGATTATATCCATGTTGGCGATATTGATGATTATTCCGGGGAAGGATATTTGCGCATGGCATCTGATAATTATGTTTATTACGACAATGAAAAATTCAGTGCCGGGGGCAACCAGATTGACGGGGAGGTTTGCAATGTCGAGGAGATTATCCCGAGCGAAATTAATGGCAATCTTATCTATCTCGATAAAGCGATCAAGAGACCTTATAATGTTGCTGAATATGTC
>CAYSAH010000349.1:0-4684 GCA_964428945.1 uncultured Bacteroidaceae bacterium
AATTCAATATCCCTTCTGAAGGCTCCGGCAGCAAAATCGCTAGCAAACAAAAAGCTGAACATCAGATCCGAAGTCGTAGCTTACGTTTTCAAGGACTGAAGGAGCATTGATCTCTTTTTTACCTGACTTATCTATGGCAATCCCGCTCAGTAAAACCACAACTTTGTCCCTGATCTCTTCTTCGGCCAATTCCTTCCCCCGGATTACTTTTCCCTTACTGATAAGTGCTTTCAGTTGGTCACTTTTCCACTGATTATAAGGACTCGTTTTGCTAAGCAGGTTTTCGGCCATTCTGCCTCCGCCTATTTTCCATAATCTTTCGGCAAGTTCAGGAAACTTACTTACTATTTTTGTAAGATCCCTGATCTGAATCCAGAAAACCGTAACGGGCGATTCAGCAAAAACATCAGCTGTCCTGGTCCCGGTAAGGCTCGCTATTTCGCCAAGAAATGACCCGGTTCCAAGAATGTCAACATCATGTTTTTTAATCGATACTCGCACAGTACCCCTGGCAACAAAATATAGTCCGTCGCTGGGCGTATTCTCTTTTATAAAGCGGTCGCCCATTGAATAAATCCTGGTCTGGAATTTAGGGACCATTTCTTCAATAAGGGCTGGATCCATCCCTTTAAAAAGGTCGGAATCCCTGAGAAGGTTTTCGGTCTCAGGCTGGTGTATTATGGGTGGTGAATTCATCAGCCGCTTCATTCTTTCTTCAATCTCCTCCACGATTTTATCGGCTTCCCCGCTTTCCAGCTGGCCATTCTTCTGCATTCGTTCGACAGTATATTTTTCATAATTCAGCAGGGTTCTGATTGCTTGCCGTGTTGCCACCGCAGTATAGATCTCGGGGTAATTTTTCCTCAGGTTGCGAAGGAAGGTCTGACCCAGCATCCGGTTCTCAGTGATCTCTGCTTCCAGTTTACCAAGGATCTCAGCATCTTTCTCCTTGTTTTCAACACTTTCAACTTCCAGTCCCCGTACCATCCGTTCGATCAGTTTCAGGGCATCTTCCTGTGCCTGCACGAAACCCCTTGCACTGTCGTAGCTCACGGAAATTCTTTCGAAGAAAAATCTCCTTGATACGTGGGAAAGGAAGGGGACCTTTTGAAGTACATCGATCCATTTTCCGGTTTTCCAGTTTTCTTCAAGGTCCTTTCTTTGCGACAAAGGGATCATTCCGCCCTCATCCAGGATTTTCTGGATCGTATCGGAAAGACTCATAACAGCCGACGGACCAAGCAATCCGTCCTTGAACTGATGCCAGTAGCTGCTCTTCTCCTGTTCCAGTATTCTCCTGCGATACTCGGCAATGGTATCAATTTTTATTTCAGCTCCTGCATTTTCAGAAACCTCCTCAGGAAGGTATTCCTCAACGGCATTCCAGTTTGCCCTGTTCAGGTAACGGTCTGTTTTTGTTTTTTCCAGGGCATTTATAGAACTGTTATACAGGTATTTTTTGGCGCTGATCTGGATAAGCATTTTGGCAGGCGATATTTTTGTAAGTCCAAGCTTATTCACCAGGGGTTTAATGGTTGTTGCATTTATAAGCAGGGTAAGGATCACGAGGCCGGCCGTAAGGAAAAGGAATTGTCCGCGGATTGCCTCCGGTATGGAACTTTCGCCGGCGACAATCAGTGCCAGTGCCAGTCCCACAGCTCCGCGCAAGGCTCCGTACCAGAGCACCACGGCATCTCTTTTGGGAAGTCCGTACCCGGCTTTTTTCATAAAGGGGTAGAACATCGCGATCATAATGGCCCTGATGATATGTACACCAACATATATTATAAGCAGGATCACCAGGTTTTTACCGGTCACTGAAACCTGTTCCGCGATAACAACACCTACAATAATGAAGATAAGGGTGTTCGCAATGAAGGCGAAAAGTTCCCAGAATTCGTGCAAAAAATGCTGAACCTCAGGACTTATCCTGGTCTTTCCAACGCTGGCCATTGCCAGTCCGAGGGAAACCAGGCCAAGAACTCCTGAAACATGCAGGAAATATTCGCAGATAAAGAAGGTAAGGTAGGCTGCAGCAACGATTACACTGATCTCAACAAGGGCATCATTGAATACCTTTCTTACCCATCGTATGGACAGGCTCCCGACGACAATACCAACCAGCGTGCCGCCAACTGCAACTTTTAGGAACTCAGCAACCGGGGAAGCATCCGATTCCCCACCGCTGACCATCGTGAAAAACAGCATGAAAAGTACGATGGCAGTACCATCGTTCAGCATCGATTCTCCTTCGATCAGCGTACCAAGTTTTTTGCTGGCTCCCAGTTCCTTCAGAAGGGCAACAACAGCTACAGGGTCTGTTGCACTTGCAACGGAACCAAACATTAAGGCATATGCCCATCCCCAACCTTCCAGTCCGAGTCCGACCCTGTCAATTCCTATGACGATCAGTGCAGTCAGGAACATGGCTATGATGATGCCGGGTATGGCAAGAATGGAAGCATTCACTGCTGTTTTCTTAAATGTATGTACATCCATGGCAAAGGCAGCTTCAAAGATCAGCGTTGGCAGAAAAACATACATGATGATATGGGGATCAATATTACCGGCCCAGCTGAAAGCCCTGTCGAGAATGCCAAAATCTACAGAAAGTGATCCGATCTGCGTAATACTGAACCACCCGAGTCTCACCATCGCTCCCAGGGCAAGTCCGATAAGCAACAGCCAGACCGTAAAAGGTATCGGGCTCTTCCTCAGCAGGTGACGGACAGCCGCTCCAAGCAACAGGGCAACAATTATGAAAAAAAGTGGCGACATGTCCGCTCCGTGTCCGCCGGAATGACTCACCTCTTCCGAATGTACCTCATCGGATACAAAATCCGCTTCAAAAGTGTTTTCCCGGATAACATGATCTTCATGTCCTGGTGTGCCGGATTGAATTTCAGCAGATTCAGTTTTTACTTCCTGGTCCTTTGAATGTTCCTGCGAAAATACTGGTCCTGAATTTGAAAAAAACAATCCAGAGAAAATAAGCAGAATGAGGATTTTTTTCATACTATGGAGTTCAGAATTATTGAAATGAAAGATACAATTTTTTTCAAATAGTAGATATTCCGGAAAATTGCACCTTAAGAAGTTGGTTAAGGTTATTTTTTGAGTAAAGCTGGACTTGTATGAGATTATGAATTACTTTTACGAATGATCAAAAAAACTAATACGATGAAACAGGTTAAATTGCTGCTTTTGACCATTGTTATTTCCTCTCTTGTTACATCCTGCGGCGTGGATGGAGATCCCGGCCACTGTTATTTTGCGGTGGATTGGGAATGGTATAACAGTGATTATGGAGTATATTATTATGAGGATGACAACCCGGCCGTACCAGAGTCGGAATTAATTGTGGCAGCTTATTATTACGATTCCTATCCAAATACCTACGATTACTATTACGAATCTGAAGATTACTCCTATTGGTATTCTTATGAGGGCAATTATACCCTTGTGCAGAATCCCGGGTTCCCGGGTGTAATGTTCAGGGACGGACTGGATGGTGCAGATACCTATGTAGATCTTTACCTGTCGGTGTATGCAAAAAAAGGATTATCCCTTAAAGAGCCAGGAAATTCGCCTGGTGAAGATCTTAGCATTAAGGAATTATCCAGGTCGGGCCGGACCATTTTAAATCCGCCTCTTGAAGTCATAAACAGGAGTTGGGAACAAAGCCGGGGAGAATGGACCATTAAGGTTATTGAGGAGGTAAAGGTATACCGGAAATAGCTCCATTTATGATCTTTAGCAGTAAATTACTTTACTGCCATATTCATATATAAAAAACACTACTTTTGTAGAAACACCCCGATGCAAGACAATATCTCTGCCTGCTTCCGGAATAATTTGTATTGATTCAATGTTTTCATTCAAACGTACATTACTTTATACAGCAAGCCTTATTTTGTTGTTTTCAAACTGTATATCACAGTCACCTGTTCAAAGGCAGGACAGTATATTACTGACTGTTTATAATGAAGCGAACCTGAAATACGGCCTGGATAAGCAGCTTGTTAACGGAATTTATTTTGAAGATATCTACAGGGGTGCCAAAGGCGATCCCTATTTAAATGGTGAATATTTTGAGAAGGGCGACCTGGTCTTTCACAATAAGACCTATGAAGGAGCAGATCTGAAATACGATATTTTCCAGCAGCAATTGTTAATTCAACACCAGCTTCCCGGTTTTGCACTTACAACAATAATAACAAAGGAATTTCTATCCGAATTTCATCTCAATCAAAGGGTGTTCAGGAAAATAACCTTCACCGGAAGCGAACCAGCCTTTTACCAGGTAGTTTCAGATGAAGGCGAACTTCAATGCTACTATTCCTGGTACAAGGAGCGTAATGAAATTATAAAGGACGACGATACAAAACTTTTCAGTTTTTCAGACAGTAAGCGCAAGTTGTTCATCTTCAAGGATGGCATCCTGTCAAGGTACCATAATAACAGCTCATTCATCAGGTTATTTCCCGATGATATCAAATCCCAGGTAAGGAGATATATGAAAACAAATGACCTTAAAGTCAATAAGGCTTCCGATGAACAGATCAGGGAATTGATCAATTTCTGCAGGCAATCCCTGGATCAACAAAAAATGTAATGGTTATGGGCAGAAGCATTTTTCGTCTGACTACCATGGTCCTGTTTGTTTGTCTTTCTAAAAACATAT
>CAYSAH010000350.1:0-4666 GCA_964428945.1 uncultured Bacteroidaceae bacterium
TATCTGCCTGACGGTTTGTCCCATGATGCCTGTTGGGGCAAGTCAGGCGAAACCTGTTGCAAGAAGAAAATTCCTGTAGAAACTTGTTTTGAATATTGTTATCATTAACGTTCAGAAAGCTCACGATTGATCTTGTCACAAGCCTTGAATGAATTGTCGATATTGATGAAGGTTTTTTTCTTCTTTTCTGCATACCATTCTGACATCACTTCATTCTGTTTTTCAGACAAAGCCATATTTTGAAGCAACAGATAATCCTGGTTTAGATTGGCCCGGTGGGGTTCGGTTCTGTCGATCAGCTTAACCATTTTAGAGCAGAGCATACCCTTGCTGTCGGTGGATTCATAGGGCGAGGAGATATCCCCGACCTTCATTTCCCTGATGATATAGTAGTCCTTGGTTTCCAGCTGATCCAACTGGAATGTGGCAGCCTGGTTCGAAGGATTAACAAGCAGTCCTCCGTTTGCCCTGGTTTTTTCATCTTCAGAATTGAAGATCGCAGCAAGGTGAAACGAGATTGAATCAGCTTCAATACGTGCTTTCAGACTGTCGAGTTTTACAAGTGCTTTTCCTTTTGCGGAAGCATCGATTTTAGGTTTCAGCAGAATATGTCTTGTATTTACCCTGTCGCCCCTGCGTTCGACACTCTGAATAATGTGGTAACCGAAGGAGGATTCAACTATTTTTGATACCTGGCCTTCTTTAAGGGCCCAGGCAGCTTCAACATAGGCTGGATCGAGTTCGTTCTTGCTTCTGAAACCAATTTCCCCAAAATTTGCGGTTGCCGAAGGATCATCGGAATACAAAATAGCAAGTGTGGACATGCTTTCTCCGTCAATAATCCTTTTGCGAAGATCCAGCAAACGCTTCTTCACATCAAATATGGCATCTTCATTCACAGGGGGATAAGCAAGGATCTGTGCGATCTTCACTTCAGAATCGATATAAGGTATACTGTCAGACGGAAGTTTTTTAAAAAAGGCTTTTACATCAGAGGGCGTCACTTTAATGTCACCCACAATTGACTGCTGTACCTGCTGG
Source organism: uncultured Bacteroidaceae bacterium (assembly GCA_964428945.1). Lineage (GTDB taxonomy): Bacteria > Bacteroidota > Bacteroidia > Bacteroidales > M55B112. The sequence goes on from CAYSAH010000350.1 coordinate 1,042, forward strand.
GTTACCATCATCTCCTTCATTGTTTTCCTGAGGTCATCCCTGATGTCGTATATCGATTTACTAAAGTATTCTTCCATTGCTTCCTCGCTTCCGAACTGGCTGATAAACATATTCAGCCTGGATTCCATGGATAATTCGACCTGCCCGTCGGAAACTTCAATACTATCAATTTTTGCCTGGGTCATTAAAAGCTTTTGTCCGATGAAATAATCCAGGATCTCGCACTTTATTTCTTCCGGGACATACTGCTCACTCATCTTCATTTGAAGGTATTGCTGCTCAATATCTGACTGAAGAATGTGAAAATCCCCGACTACTGCCACTACCCTGTCAAGTATATAGGATTTCTCCTGGGCATAGGATGCCATGAAACTTGTGAGGGTTAAGAGCAACAGGAACAAATATTTATTGTTTTTCATTATAATCTAATAAATTTCAAATTGATTTCGATTCGCTCCTTCATTATACACCTGCTTTTCAAGATTATTGTAAAACTCGATCTTACGTTTATTCAATAAGATACTTTTGATATCATTTCTTATTAATTCTAGAGGGCTGATATCCCCTTCGAGTTTATATTCGGAAATATGTACGAAGTAGTGGTAAAGGGAATCGCTGGTTTCCATATTTGGATTATATTTTATGAATCTTGATGGTTGACTGATTGTGAGCGGAATTTGTTCCATCAGGGTTTTAAAATATACCCATGAATTGTTGAAGAGGTCAAATTTATCGGCGTAATTTATACTGTATTTTTCAAGTTTGTCGAGGTCATCCATACTTCCCGACCTGGTCCAGGAACGCACGCTACTTATATTTGGGGCTGAAAGTGGAACTTTTACAAAGGTTGCCTTCACAATATCATTACGCAGGATAAAATTATTGAGGTTATTCTCATAGTACTCCTTAATTTCATCCTCCCTGACAAGGGTATCCAATTTTTGCTGCAGAAGCTTTTGCCTGTAAGAGTAAATAAGCAGGGAAGACCTGTATTCTTCTATTCTCCTTTCCACATCTTTCTGTTCATCAGAGAGTTCTTCTTCAGCCCTCTTCAGCATTAGCTGGTTTCGCACCCATGTATCAATAAAACCTTTAGCAATAATAACGGAATCTTCCTTTGTCGTACCTTCCGGAATGGCATCAACAAGGTCAGAGTAATATAGATATTTGTCAAATACCCTCGCAACAGCAGGATCGTTCGTATTTTTTTTCAAAAGGTTGCAAGCCTGCAGACCAAGTGAAAGAATCAGTATTAATCCAATTATATGGAGGGATTGTGTTTTCAATCTAATTTTTAATTTTTGCAAGCAGATCCGTATTTACCGTCACTTTATATTTAGCCTTTAGTTCATTGATCCACTGCACCTCAAGGTAATCCTGGTAATCTGAGGTGGCCTGACCACGGGTTTCATTGAGCATTTTTTCAGCAGGAGGAACGATCGCTTTGTTGATGACAAAACACAATTTCCCTTTATCACTGTAAACTTTGCCCGTTCCAATTTTACCATTCAATTCGTCTACATGTGCATTTCGTCCCTTTTCAACCACTATCTTTTCAAGTGAAATACAATCTACACTGTCACTACAGAATTTTTTATTAAGTTTTGCCTGGTCCCATTTTCCCGAAGCGATCCTGGATGACTTTGCAGCAACTGAACTGATGTCGACCGAACTGTCGCATGCAACAATTACTGCTTCCATCCTTTCTCCCCACATATAATCTGATCGATGCTCCTGGAAGAACTTTTCCAGTCCTAAAGTATCTTTGACTGCTTTTGACCATACCATTTGATCCATCAGGTCAAAAAGCAAAATCCCGTCGTGGTATTCCTGGAGGATATATTTATACTCAGGATATTTTTCAGGAAGGCTCATTAGTTCATTATCCTTTAAAAATTTCTCAAGGAATTGCTTAAACCTGGTTTCAACATAATTCTCGATCAGCATCGCAGGTTTTTTCGATTGTGTTTGAGCGAGGTATTCAGAAAATTCCTTCACTGTTGCACCTCTAAGGTCAGTAGTAAACAGGAATTTATTATATAAGTCAGCGTTAACAGCAGGATTCCATTCCCCCGAGAATATTGAGGAATCTATACTGTTCACTAGTTTATTATAGAGCTCATTATTAAGAGTGTAATTATTTATTTTCTTAAGTCTTTCGAGTTTTTTCTTTTGTAATTCCTGACCCCAATCTCCCTGGGTAACTTTTGCATTGATTTCAGATTCCATTTCTTCGAATGTCCCAATTCTTTTCCTGTCAAGCAATTTAATAATATGCCAGCCATAAAAAGACTGGAAGGGTTTACAAAATGTTCCTGTATCCTGAATTGAAAATGCAACGTTTTCAAATTCTCTGATCATTCTTCCGGCACCAAACCAGGGCAATTCGCCACCCCTTGCCGCAGTTCCCCTGTCATCACTGTACCTGGCAGTAATTAGCCGAAAATCGACTCCAAGATTCAAACTATCATATATAGCCATTGCCAGAGCTTCAATTCTCGATTTTTCTTCAGCAGGAATGCCTTCAGGAGCCCGTAGAAAAATTTGTGCCACTTTTATCTGCCCGGAAGCTGGTCTTTGTTCAACTTTTTTTACAATATTATATCCATAGATTGTTCTGACCGGCATCGATATTTCCCCTACTTTCAGATTATAAGCTGCGGTTTCAAACGGGTATGGCCATGTAAATGCAGTAAAAAACCCAAGGTCGCCTCCATTCATTTGAACAGTATTATCTTCTGATGTAGCTCTTGCGACGCTTGCAAAATCTTCCCCATTCAGGAGCCTCTTTCTGATTTTTAGTGCCTGATTATATTTTATAAGAGTAGCTTCAGGTGTCGCGGCTCTGTCTAACTTCAGCAGAATATGGTTCACATGAACATCATATTTCATTCTTTCATAAGCCTCTTTCATCATCGCCTGCTCTGTTTCATCATCTGTAAGATATGGTTTGGCAAGCTGTTCCTGATAACCATTAAATTCTTTCAGGAATTTTTGTGCAGTATCCATACCAAGGCTTTCAGCTTCGATTACCTTTAATTTGAATTTTATGAAGAGATCCAGATATTCTTCCGGGGTCTGCCTTGTTGAGGTGATATTGTTGTTATTCTTTTTATAGATCCTTTCAAATTCGTCGAGTGTGATCTCTTTGTCACCTATTTTCATAAGGATATCCTGACTGTGGATATTAGATGTCAGAATAGCTGTAAAGAAGAAAACCAGAAGAATTTTAAACCTTGTCATAATTATTAAATTTAGTATAGATTAGAAACGTTATTATTATTTACATATTATCTGCTGTAATTTGGAGCTTCGCGTGTTATTGTAATATCGTGCGGATGACTTTCAGTAACACCGGCGCTGGTAATACGTACAAACTTAGCCTGTTGAAGTGCGGCTATATCTTTTGCTCCACAGTACCCCATGCCGGCTCTGAGTCCGCCGATCATTTGAAAAATAACCTCGTTCAGGGATCCCTTGAAGGGCACCCTTGCTACTATTCCTTCAGGAACAAGCTTATTGATGTCATCTTCCATATCCTGGAAATACCTGTCTTTTGAGCCCTGGTGCATAGCTTCAACAGATCCCATTCCCCTGTAGGATTTATATTTTCTACCATTGTAAA
>CAYSAH010000351.1:0-4663 GCA_964428945.1 uncultured Bacteroidaceae bacterium
TTGCTTCCACAATAAAAGTGGTAAATTACTTCGATCAATTAAGTCTGACAAAGCAAGCTACTAATGAGTCCGGTAATTTGAAGTTTGATGGACCAACGAGAACTTCACAGCCTCTTCCTTCAGGAACCGGCTTATAGCTTAAGAATAGTTCTCAATTCTTTGTCAGATAATTCCAGGAGCCCGGAGGCAGGAAGCCTGCGGGTCAGCTCCCGCCAGTTTTCATCTTCCGAAAAAATTATCCTGAACAGTGGTATTGCCTCTTCCAGCCTGCCATTATTCGCCAGGGCAACTGCTTTCCAGTATTTCATTTCCAGGTTTTCAGGCATCAGCGCCTCTGCTGCAGCATATTCTTTCAATGCTGCTTCCATATTGTTGTTTTCCACGGCCAGGTCCCCCCGGTTCATATATTCATAAGCTTTATGAACTTTAAGCAGTCTTTCCAGTTCCACAATAGGTTCATCACTGTCATCGACCCGCAGGTCTGTCTTTTTGTCCATCCAGGGAAATTCAGTTTTTTCAGGACCAACAACGATAAGAGCTGCTGACTGCTTACCGCGTATGTCCCCGCCTGCTGCCTGCGCTGCTTTAAGGACCTCAATAAGCCTTTCTGCAAGCGGAAGTTTACTGTACTTTTCGAACGCTGCGGACATAGCTGGTACAACATCATCATTGAGCATCATATTGGCCTGGACTGAAAAATTATCTCCAACCTTATGACCTGCTGAAGCAATGCATTTCATCCCTGTATAGGCATCGACATTTCCATTTACATCCAGCATCGCAACCTGGCGGAAATCCCTTCCCTCATCCCGGGCAACAAGTTCCTTCAATGCTTCACCGGCATCCTTTCCTGTTTGCATAAGTTTTAGTCCTTCCGGACCATAGGCAGGATTAACGAAGGATTGAGTTGCAACAACACCTACTCCGGAATTTCCCCAGATAACAATTGTCCCGACAGAGAACCAGTGGCTCTGAACAGCAACAGCCATTTCACCTGTTGATGGATCACGGGCAACGATGGAAAAAGTGTGGGCAAGGTCTTTTTTAACGATCTCCTGACCAGGCAGATTGAATGAAGCAATGATAATAACGAAAGCGCTGAATAAAAAGAGATACTTTTTCATAGGATTATCAAAATTAAATGATTAGTTATATTCCACCGTACTTATACTTTTCTATGCTGATTCAGGCACAAAGCAGTAGCAACGGTATATAAACAGTTAGCCAATGTTAATTGCGTCTTCTGTATATTCTTATTAAAAAATAAGTCTTGTTTACACATTTTTAGCTATCAATGCTATGCAGGTCGTCAGGTTTTCTATTAGGTTTAAAAAATTCTAATCCGATTTTCTTTCAGCGATGATGGCACGACTTTCTCTTAACAGAAGGCTAAGGACCAGTGTGATTCCGCTCAGAATTGCAAAAACAATAAGAATTCCGTTTAGGAAGGCATTATTTTTTATACTCATCCCCAACACAAACACCATTCCTGAGATCTGGCCAATCCAGAGAAGAATTCCCTGTGAAGTTGATTCCGGTGCAGGATAACTTACCTCCGCAGCATATTGAAATCCTATCGGTCCGGCACTCATAACAAAGAAACCAAGGATGAATGAGGATATTAAGGCAATCGTATAGATTTTGTCTGGTGAAGCAGCGATATGGTCAGGAAAGGCAAGTCCGATTACACCGGGAATCATCCCGATCATGCAGATCACAATGAATATCTTTCTTTTTCGGTATTTATCTGAAAGTATAGGAAGGATAAAAGCTCCGATGATGCCGCCGATCAGCATCATTCCGCCGATCAGTCCGTCAGAATCCTTCACACCGATATTTTCCGCTATTGAATCGGTCATTGAGCTTACTGCATTGAATATCCCAAGGCCGATGAGAAAAAGCAGGATCAGGTAAACCATATCTTTCTGCCTGAAAATGTGCTTCAATCCTTTAACGAAGGAGTAACGCTCTGTCTCTTCAGGATCAAAGCCTTTTGGGCGCTCTTTTAACAATACTATGCAGAGAATAGCTGATGTAATACTGATTCCGGCGTAGATCCACAGCATGTTCCCGAAACCGGAGCCATACCCGGCCAGGTCAGGATCGGAACCTATAAGTGCCGGAGTCACCAGCATTGCGAGCACAATACCAAGGTATTGGGCCAGGGATGACAATCCTGCAGCCATACCCCGCTCCGTTATGGGGAACCAGCGAACCGAAACCGCGGTTATGGCATTTAGAATGAAGGGTTGGGCAACGGCGAGCCCGGTCTGACTTATCGCAACCATCGTAAAATCATTGGCAAAGAGAGCTTTGGTAAGGCTGAAAACAGCAAGCATTACGGAGCCTGTTGTAAGTCCCGTTTTTATTCCATAGGTATCGATAATATAGGAAGCCGGAAAGCTCATGATTATAAATACAAGCATATAGATCATGGCCAGGAAATCGATGTTGAAAAATGAAGACGGATCAAATTGTCCTGAATAAAAAACCTCTGCAGGCCTTGCTACTGCCGCATGGGTCAGCCATTGAATCTGCATGGATACGCTCACGAGCATGAAAATAGCAAGGATTACGTAGCGGTAGGAGGGATATTGTTTTTTTGCCATTCTTATGCAAATTCTGTTTAATTCAGCCTTTTTCTGTAGAATCCATTCCCGGGATCTCCGGTTCAAAAATAGCAAAACATCGGACAATTGAGCATGCAGGTCCTGGAATGCCTGTTTTAAAGTTCTCTCTTCCAGCCGGAAATTAATTCTTCTTAGCGGACTTTGCCAGGGGATTATAATCCAGGCAGAGCTGAATCCAGAAGTCAAGATCATCATCCATGTCAATTCCTTCCGGCTCAACAAAGACAAATCCTTTCATGGGCTTGCCTGTGAAATTCATTTCCCTGCAGCCCTTTCTTTTAAGTGCGGAATTGTAATTATCGGGTCCAAGCCTTGCCATCAAATTGTTTTTTATTACCCCCACACACATCTTGTCATCGACCATGAATGCAAGGCCCCCCATCATTTCCTTTTCCTTGTATGCCACCCTGTTGTCTTTCAGGTTTACCCTTATGCGGTCGGCTAAAAACTGATCGTATGCCATTCCTCTTGTTAAATTTCCCTGTCCCTGATTTTTTAAATGCCTAAAACCGGTATCCGATTATAACACCGGGAATCGGTCCCGAGAAAAACTTGTTTACCCTGGTATTACTATTGCTGCCTCTTGTTTCATTCACATAAACAGCGCTGAGGTCGAATGCGAGGTTAATTCCTCTTTTCCCGATATAATTGATGCCTGCCGGCAGGATCAGGTTAGTGGATTCTATTGGTTCACCATTCAGGAATGTGGTGCCTGAAGCATGTCCGGCCAGCAACCCGATATAGGGTGATAAACGCATATTGGCGCGGTTTCCAAGGGGATAATAATTCACTCCACCCCCGTAATATTGAGTTGTTGAAAGAAGTCCGATATGTAATATATCAGCCTCGATATTCAATACCGGGAGAAGGAAAAAGTCGGCTTCAAGCCCTCCTAAAATATCATAATTACTGCCAAGCTTAAGTGAAATACCAATCCTCCTGTCCATACGTATATTTTCAGGATTCAAAGGCTCTGTTTGTGCCCATGCCGTGTTCCCGCAAAGAAGCAGGCTCAGAAGTATAAATACAGTCTTTTTCATTATTATAAAGATAATTTGATTGGTTTAGAATACATGTTTTGCTTTCCCCGCTTCACATAATTTGATCTATCCAGTTCTTTTTAAATTCTTCCTGTTAACTAATTCCTTCCAAAAGTCCCGGTGTATCCTGAGATCCTCTTTGCAAGTTTTCCATTGATTGCTTTTTTACTTACACTCCATTCCCAGTTACCTTTTGTTGTTGAAGGATAATTCATCCGGGCCTCCTGGCCCAGTCCAAGCCAGTCCTGCATAGGCACAATGACCAGCATAGACTTGCAGGAATATACCAACCTGATCATATCCAAATGAAAACTGCTCTCCTTCACTTTCTTACCGATATATTTTTTGATACGCCTCCTGGTATCCGGATCCACTTCGTTCCGGATCCATCCTGTTATTGTATTGTTGTCATGGGTACCTGTATAGGCAACAGAATTATAAGGATAGTTAATGGGATTATGGTCCTGTTGTGCCATATTTTTTCCGAATCCGAACTGGATAACTTTCATCCCGGGAAGTCCATACCGGTCCCTGAGTTTGTAAACTTTATCGTCGATCTCACCCAGGTCCTCGGCAATGAAAGGCATTCCAGGGAATTTTGACTGAATTGCATCAAATAGTTTTCTTCCCGGACCTTTCACCCATTTCCCACCAATAGCATCCTCAGATCCTTCCGGAACTTCCCAGAACGCAGAGAAGCCCCTGAAATGATCGAGCCTTAGCAGATCATACCATTCGAGGTTCTTTTCAATCCTTTTCATCCACCAGTCGAAACCATCCTTTTCCAGGTTCTTCCACCTGAATATGGGCATTCCCCAGAGCTGTCCCTTCCTGTTGAAATAATCTGGGGGTACACCTGCAAGAGTGTTCATTAACTTGTCTTCTTTCAGATCGAAGAGATGCTGGTGTGACCAAACATCTGCACTGTCGTATCCTATATAAATTGGAATATCACCAAATATCTTAATGCCCTTTTCATTTGCATAGGATTTT
>CAYSAH010000352.1:0-4661 GCA_964428945.1 uncultured Bacteroidaceae bacterium
CTTAGCAAACATAAGGATCGCACCAACTAGTATAATATACATATAGTAAGACAGATAAACGTCCATGATTCGTGTTCTTTCAAGCTCATAAGGCTGAACAGCATTGGGATAATTCAACTCGATCAGGAAGAAAGCTGTAATATTCAAAAGGAAAAATCCGATAAAAAACAACCTTGCTTTTCCATTCCATACAAACAGGATAAGAAGGAAAAAAGCCATGTACAGATACAACAATGGCCCCTGAGAACCATTATTTATAAAGAAAAAATAGGCAAAAATCGCAAAAATAAAAAAGGTCAGTATCCACCGGCCCAGGTTGAATTTATTCCTGAATCGTGAAACAAAGAAGATGAACCAGCAAAAAACTGAAACCACTCCGGACAATACCGTCATTTCAAAAGATGAACCTATGACAAGGTTTATAATTACGGTCCCAATGCCTATCAGGCCTCCAAAAAAAGCAACAATATTGAAAAGTCTGTGTTCTATGCTGAATTTCGACTCTTCGCCGGTATGGACTGGAATTATATTCCTAACAGGTAAAAATGGCAATTTCATCTTCCAAATATAGTCGTTCGTCAAAGATATATACTTATTCACTTGAAATTTTTTACACGTTTTGCTTAGGAAAAAATTAATATTTTGGCTCAGAGTCAAATAGCCAAGGGTAAAAAGTTTACTTACTTTTGTATAAATGATAAGCTTATGATCCTGTTCTCTCCGGCAAAGATCAATATCGGACTACATATTCTCCGCAAAAGGGAAGATGGATATCATGATATTTCAACTTTGATGTATCCTGTTTCGTTGTCAGATATACTTGAGTTTCAGCCAGGGAAGAAATCTGGGGAAGAATTTTCCTGGAGCCAGAGCGGTATAATTGTGGAGGGAGATCTGGAATCGAATTTATGTTACAAAGCCTGGAAAATTTTCTCCATGGAATACGGCAGGGTAAGTGTAAGGATCCACCTGCATAAGAACATTCCTCTGGGAGCAGGGTTGGGAGGTGGCTCGTCTAATGCTGCTTCTGTACTGAAAGGAATTAATTCAATAAAGGGGAATCCATTGGATGAAGACCATATTTTTAAGATGGCAGCCCAGATAGGAAGCGATTGTTCCTTTTTTATAAAAAATGAGCCTGCACTGGCTAAGGGCCGGGGGGAGATTCTGAGCATTTACCCGAAGGTACTTTCTAACGCATACCTGGTCCTCATTCATCCTTCAATTCATATAAGTACAGATAGTGCGTATAAGCAATCAGTTCCCAATGACAAAAGGATTCCCCTTGAGCAGTTTCTTGAATACCCGATTTCCAAATGGAAAGAATTTGTTGCAAACGACTTCGAAACAACAGTATTTTCTGATCATCCGGAGATTAGCACGATAAAATCGGCTTTATATGATGCAGGTGCCATTTATGCTTCCATGTCAGGAAGTGGCTCATCGGTTTACGGCATATTTGGAAAAAAGCCTGTTCTGGAAAAGGAATTACAAAAAAAGGTGATCTGGCAGGGTACCCTTTAGTCGAGTTCCAACTCAAAAATTACTTTGGACTTCGGTACCTTATCCCCTTCTGTAACATTTACCTTTTTTATTATTCCAGGGTATTCTGCAAACACAGAATTCTTCATCTTCATAGCTTCAAGGATCATCAGCTCCTCCCCCGCTTCAACATGCTGCCCCTTTCGTACATAGATCTTTGTAACAGTTCCAGGAATAAAAGATAATATTTTACTTTCATCCTTTGGCACCCATGGTTTCCTGCTGAGGAATTTCGCATTCAATTCAGTTTTGTATTTCCTGAATTCAACCACGAATTCATGAAGGTCAGCAGACGGTTTTACGTTTGAATCTTTTGCTTTTGAATCGCTTTTTGTCATGATAAGCTTTGTTAAAATGGAGGTATTCCATGTTTCTTCTTAGGCATTCCAATTTCTTTGTTGTCACTTACCTCAAGTGCATGCTTGAGCACCCTTCGGGTCTCTTTTGGTTCAATAACAGAATCTATGAACCCTTTTGCAGCGGCAACATAAGGATTGGCAAACTTTTCGATATACTCTTCCACTTTCTCCCTCCTCACTTTTTCAGGATCCTCTGCCTCCATTATCTCCTTCCTGAAGATGATATTAGCAGCACCCTCCGGTCCCATAACGGCAACTTCCGCATCAGGCCATGCAAATACAAAGTCAGCCCTCAAATGCCTTGAGTTCATTGCAATGTAACCTCCTCCATAAGCTTTTCTCAATATAACAGTGATCTTTGGAACCGTTGCTTCACTGTAGGCATATAATAATTTCGCGCCATGTCGTATAACCCCGGCATGTTCCTGGTCTACACCCGGCAGGTAACCCGGCAGGTCGACCAAAGTAACGATAGGGATATTGAAAGCATCGCAATACCTGATAAAGCGGGCAGATTTATCTGATGAATCTACATCAAGTACCCCGGCAAGCACCTTTGGCTGGTTAGCAACAAATCCGACAGTTTTTCCATCGATCCGCCCAAACCCGATAACTATATTGGCAGCCCAATTCTCCTGAACCTCCAGGAATTGAGAATCGTCGCTTACCGACCTGATCACATCCCGCACATCATAGGGCATAGACTTATCGGATGGTACGATACTGTCAATATCATATTCCTTTTTAGGCTCTGCTGCCTCTTTTTTGATGGCTAAACTGCTGTTCGACCAGGGTATATAGCTAAATAATGTCTTTATCTGTTCAAAACATTCTGTTTCAGATTCAGCAAAGAAATGCGCATTACCAGTCATCTCACTGTGCACTCTTGCTCCTCCGAGCTCTTCCATTGAAATATCTTCTCCCAATACTGTTTTGATCACCTCCGGTCCGGTAATAAACATTTTGGAAATTTTATCCACCACAAACACAAAGTCAGTCAGGGCAGGAGAATAAACGGCACCACCGGCACATGGACCAAGAATCACGGAAATTTGTGGGATCACTCCTGATGCCAGGGTATTCCTGAAGAATATTTCCCCGTAACCAGCAAGTGAGCTCACTCCTTCCTGGATCCTGGCTCCACCTGAATCGTTGATCCCGATAAGGGGCATACGCATTTTCAGGGAATGGTCCATAATCTTAGTGATCTTGCGGGCATGCATTGATCCCAGCGACCCTCCGGCAACGGTAAAGTCCTGCGCAAAGATACAAACAGGTTTTCCCCAGATGGTCCCGGTTCCTGTAATAACTCCGTCACCATGCAATACTTTTGTTTCCATTCCAAAATCACGGGCATCGTGTTCAACGAAAAGATCATATTCATTGAATGATCCTTCATCCAGGAGCTGAACGATCCGCTCCCGGGCAGTCATTTTACCCATCGCAACCTGCTTTTGGATCGCCTTTTCACCCCCACCCTGCTGGATCTGCTCCCTGCGCTCCTGAAGTTCACGTACTTTTTTAGTTGATGCCATAGTTAATAATTTGGTTACTAAATATTTAATCTGAAATTGTTAACTGAAAGTCGCTGAAATAAGCTACAAGATTAATAAATCTTTAAATATCAGGGATACCGAAATAATGAACAATTATTCCATATTTACCGTAAATACTTGATCAATTGATTATTAAATGAATCTTACTTTTAAAACATATGCCTATTTTGGCGCCATTCTAAATAGCAGGATCGCCACAAAAACAAAAATCATATTCGGAAGCCACACTGCCAGCTGAACGGGAAGCAGTCCACCTATTGCAAATTGAGAGGAAAATTGCATAAAGAGTATGTAGGAGAAGCTAATAATGACTCCAATAGCGATCTGCAGACCTATGCCTCCCCTGATCTTCCTTGAGGAAACTGCAACGCCGATCAGGGTCAGTATAATTGTTGAAAAGGGAAAAGACAGACGTTTGTGCCTTTCGATCTGGAAAGATTTTACATTTGTTTCTCCCTGCATTATTTGCTGAGTGATGAACTCATTGAGCTCTTTAAGGTTCATGGTTTCAACAACATTAATCCTCCTGGCAAAATCCTCCGGTAGAATATTTATCGAGGTGTCTTTTTTTACCCCTGTCGTAAGGGTCTCCCTCAATCCGTCGATATCCCTCTGGTAATAACGTCTTAGCGACCATTTATTTACGGTTGTATCCCACCTGATCTGGTCTGCTATTAGTTTTGAAACAAGTTTGTTACCCTCAAACTTTTCCAATGTAAAATTATACCCAACTTTGGAGACAGTACTATAATTTTCAAGGTATACGAATATCCCGGGTTCGATCTGACGATGAAAATCCTTCGTTTTGAACCTGACTGGACGTTTATGGATATATTGTTCCTCAAAATTGAGTTTAACTATATTTGATTTTGGAATAACCTGGTCGTTCAGGAAAAAAGCAATTGCAGCAATTAGTGCGGAAGAGATGAGATAGGGGCGCAGGAGACGGTTAAAACTCATTCCGCTGTTCAGAATTGCAATGATCTCGGTATTATACGCCATCCTTGATGTAAAATATATTACCGCTATGAAAGTAAACAGGGAGCTGAACAGCACTGCAAAGTATGGAATGAAGTTCATATAATATTCAAATATGATCTTCTTCAGTGTCGCTCCGTTTTCAAGAAAATCATCAATCTTCTCCGAAATGTCGAACACCACGGCAATGGCAAGTATCAGGGTAATTGCAAGGAAGAAAGTTCCC
>CAYSAH010000353.1:0-4652 GCA_964428945.1 uncultured Bacteroidaceae bacterium
CAGAAGTTAAGCATCAATACGGCGCCAGTTGCTGATGCAGGTGAGGATTTTGAAATGATACCCGGGCAGCTTTACCAATTGGATGGTTCCGGATCCTACGACCCGGAGAATGACCTCTTAAGTTTTGAGTGGTTCCCTCCTGAAGGAATTACTCTTGACGATAAGTATAGCATGAATCCGACCTTTACAGCGATTGAAGCACCTGACCATACTGAGTTTGAATTTATGATCTCAGTAAGCGATGGATTCCTGGTTTCTACTGACCTGGTAAGCGGCACTTTGTTAAATGATATTGGTACGCATGACAGGGCTGACGAATATGATATCAGTATTTATCCTAATCCTTCAAAGGGGAAATTCACTGTTTCCGTTGGTGATCTGAAGGTGGAAAGGATAAGACTTATTGACATTACAGGGAAGGAGATCATGCTACAGAATTGGACTGGGAACAGGACCCAGATATTTGATATGGACGGACTTCAGCCTGGCATGTATACCATCCTGTTGAATGCTGATAAGAAGGTGATTACGAAACGGGTAATTATTATGTAGGGTAGTACATGCAAAGGCACAATTAATACCTTGCAGGATAAAGATTATCATTGTAATTCCCGCTGATCATATGGTATGAAGAGACCTGATTATCCGGCCTCCTCATTTTAAAGGATTTTCTTCTGGCAGTTAGTTTTGATGATAATACAAGTCGCTCAGATAGCTCAGACCTCAAGCCCGAATATCTTTCTGAAATGGTAGCCGTAAATACTGTAGGTGATCGCCATCGGAAATAATTCCGGACGCCTGGTAATACTCCAGAAAAGCAGTTTCCAATAATAGATTCGGTTGCTGCTGACAATGCCTATGTAAAACACTGAGCGGAGTAAGGCTTTAATGTCTCCCAGGGATAACCCTGTTCTGAACTTATTCCTTGGATAGTAATTTTTCAGGAATAACCTTAGCCGTTCATAATATGACTTTGCCGAGTAAATAGAACTAATTATGTGTTGGTAACCCCTCACCAGCAGGTCTTTGTCCATTTTTGGAATGAAGTTCAGCGAAAGGCTGGTATTATTTCCGTCGCTTCTTTTAAGAATCCTGCCCTCGCTTGCAAGGCGCTTATAAAGCAAGGTGTTGTCCGGGGCATTCAACAAACCGACCATTGCTGTGATGATCCCGCTGGATTGAATGAAATCGATCTGCTGCTGAAAGATCTTGGGTGAATCATTATCAAAACCAACAATAAAACCTGCCGACACCTCAATTCCGGCTGAATGAATGGTTTGTACACACTCCATCATATTCCTTTCAATATTCAGATGCTTATTGCATTCTGTCAGGCTGGCGTCGTTCGGGGATTCAATGCCGATAAACACCCTTGTAAAACCAGCCCTGACCATTAGATCCATAAGCTCAGCATCGTCAGACAAATTTATTGAGGTTTCAGTGATAAAAGAGAAAGGATGTTTATGTTCGATCAGCCAGTCAATGATCCTGGGAAGAAGATCCTTTTTAATCAGCCTTTGGTTACCAATAAAGTTGTCATCCACAAAGAAAATTCTACCCCTGAATCCTGTTAGGAATATATTTTCCAGCTCTTGAAGGATCTGATCTGAGGATTTGGTTCGGAACTTTCGGCCGAGCAATGTTGTGATCTCACAAAATTCACAGTTAAAGGGGCATCCTCTTGAAAACTGAATACTCATTTGTGAATAGTTTTTGATCTTGATCAGGGAGTAATCGGGTGGGGGAGTTTTCTTTAGTTCAGGGAATGCGTCAGAATTGTATATTTTTTTGGTACAGTCGTTGATGACATCCTCCAGGAATAGCGGTAATGTCAATTCCGCTTCGTTGAGTACAAGATGGTCAATTGCAGGGAATGAATCCGGATCGCTTGTAAAAAGAGGTCCGCCGGCAACTGTTTTGGCCTTAAATGGCTTGCATCTTTGCAGGATCTGTTGAACCGATTCTTTCTGAACGGACATTGCAGTAAGGAATATATAATCAGCCCATCTTAAATCCTTGTCCAGCAGAGCTTCAACATTCAGGTCTATCATTTTTTTCTCCCAGCTGTCCGGTAACATTGCTGCGACGGTAAGTAAGCCAAGGGGAGGACTTGAAGCTTTTTTTGAAACGAATTTCAAGGCATGTCGAAAACTCCAAAACGTATCCGGAAAGCGCGGATTGACCAAAAGGCATTTCACTTTTTTAATTTTTTCAAAAGTAAAGCCTAATGAAATGTATTGCAAATGAAAGGGTTAGATAAGAGGATAAAGGGATGGATCGTATACAAATGGTTAATGTCTGAACAAGGTGCATGAGTACCCCCTGGGTCATTTTAGTATTTGATCCCTAGAATATCAGGGATTTAACATTATTATACAGTATCAACTGTGATTGGGTCAGCAGGTCCCTGATCGATTACAACAGCTTCGCATCGAGCTTGATCTCTGCACCGGATAACAGCCTTGATATGGGGCATTTTGCTTTAGCTGCTGCTGCGAGTTCCTTGAATTTCTCATGGGACAGCCCTGCACATTTAACTTCACAGGCTAACTCGATCAGGGAAACAACCGGTCCGACATCATCGCGGGTAAGATGAACTTTTGCAGTTGTTGCTACGCTTTCAGGAACGAGATTTTCTCCGCTGATAAGGGCCGATAGGAACATCGAATAACATCCGGCATGGGCAGCTCCAACCAATTCCTCAGGATTGGTTCCTTTTCCTTCCTCAAAACGGGAAGCGAAAGTGAAAGGGCCACTGTAATCACTGAAGTTCATTTTCCCGGCACCATCTTTAAGGGTACCATTCCATTGTGCTTTTGCTGTTCTTGTTGACATAAAATGGTTTATTAAGTTTGCAATTTCTTTATAGCAATATAACGGTTTTAAGAGAGGCTTGGTTCATAGATTTCGAAATAATACAGGAAAAGTAAAAAAGTGTGATTTATTCCGAATGCTTATTGAATGATGTTAATAAACCCTGACTAATTTGCATGATCATTCCTACAGCTTGATTACATGATCTTTCCCAACATTTTTGTAAATTGTTGGAAAATCCAAATTATAATGAAAACAAGCACCCTTTCATCAATAAGAATCAAATCATTCCAGGTCCTAATCATCCTTGCAACAGGGATATTGGTCATGTCCTGTGACAGGACAGGGGTCGGAGTAAAGCCGGTCCCTGACTCCATTATACTGTTTGATGGCAGTAATGAATCACTGTATGAGAACTGGATCTATTGGGAAGGGCCGCGCTTTAAAGCAGAGATGCCCATCAAATGGGAAATTGTTAAAGACCCTGTTGATGGGGGCACCTGTGTGAGCAGTAATGATCCAGCTGCTGCAGGTGGTTTGTACGGCGCGGCTGATATTGTTACGAAGGAGGAATTCCGGGATTTCAGGTTGCATGTTGAATTCCTGGTTGATAATCCAGGGGGCAATTCTGGTGTTTACCTGCAGAACAGGTATGAGATCCAGGTCCTGGATGGGGATTCCACGAAGCATGGGATGGGAGCTGTTATCAATGAATCTGAATCACCGTATTTTGCTTATAAGGGTGTGGGGAATTGGAATGCCTATGATATTAGATTCCGCGCTGCAAGGTTTGAAAATGGCATTTTAAAGGAGCACGCGCTGGTATCAATGTATTTCAACGGAGAGAAGGCCCATACGAATATTTCGATCAGCCAGGTTTGGGGCGGACCAAATTCAGGAATTGACGGTGGGAATGACGGTGGGAAAGGGATCACGGATACTCCAGCTGGAATTAAACTTCAGGCTGAGGGACATCGTGTGCTGTATCGAAATATCTGGATCCGGCCCCTTGAATTGAAAAATCCTGATACAAGTTTCTAGGATAATTCTTTCCTGTGGAAACATTAACTAGATTGAAAGTGCATGGGCTGTTATTTCTTCTACCACCTTGTTTCCTGCGGGAGTTGAACTTTTGATGTAGCTAAGAACAACTACCATCGCTTTTACTGCCTCAAGCAATAATTTTGAACTGGCCATTGCAGTTGCCGTGGCAGTGTTCGGGATAACTTCAGGTGAGGCTTTCGCCGCAGTTAAAGGTCCCCTGGTTGAAGTTCCGGTGCTTATTCTTCTTGTTAATGTTGCATTGAGATTTCAAAAACGTTTTTTTCCAACGGATGTTTAGTAACTTTACCAAGAGATCCCTGGATGAGTTAAGTGTTATAGAGGATGTTTGAAACAAAATTTTAGTATAAAAGTGCTTTCAGATGCGTTAAATTTTCTTGCGTATTAAAATTTTTCAGGGAGAATAGTGATTTATCAAAGCTCTGAAAAATAATTCATTATGAGAGTTAAAAGTTTTCTTGTTATCGTCATTGCGCTTGTATCTTCAGGCATTCATGGACAACAAATCATTGTTCAGGAACAAAACGTTACAATAGACAACAGGCTTGTTCCGGCATGGACGGCGGAAATCACAGAAGATGTAGATTTTGTCCGTAGGAGTTTCATTGATTTTTCGAAGGAGCGATATGAGCTTTCAGTAAAAAGGAAAAGCAACAATTCCAGCCTGATTGAAAAGGCTGTTATCCCGGTAATATCAGACAAAAAGGGAGATCTTTGGATGGTCTTTAAAACCGAGGGAAGTTCAGTGAAAATAGCCATGGCATTTTTTATTGGTT
>CAYSAH010000354.1:0-4644 GCA_964428945.1 uncultured Bacteroidaceae bacterium
TGCCTGCTTTTCATGCAATAAACCCCTGGTGTACGACCGGGGAGAGATCTTGCTCAGCTCTGAGTTTAATTTCCTGAATGCCACCCTTGCGGGATATGATTTTGAACCAGGCAGCAGTATTATATATCCCCCTGCAAAAGAGACCTTACCCGATATTATTGTTGATCAGTTCAGGTTGCTGGACGGATCCATAAAACCCGGTTTCAGTTCTCCTCAGAATCCGGGTGGATGTTCTCTTGCCAGAGAATTTGATAACCTGGAGGGTTCCATGAATTTTTACACAGGACTGACGGATATAGATTCGACGGTTACCTTTTCTCTTTCCCCGGATAATGTTGAGCTTTACCAGGTCTGGATAGTGAAAACAGCAATTGGAAAATATGTCAATCTTCTGGTGTAAGAGATCACGGATCCACGGGATGATTATGGTACGCATCTTGAGGCCAGGCTGGGATATTATTACCAGCCTTACGGAAGCTATTCTTCACGGAGTAATACTTTAAACTCTTTTTGTTATCTTGGCAGCAAGCTGCATAATAAACTTTGTCGGAACCTATGAATTATATTCTTCTTGGATTTATCATCTACCTGGTCCTGATCCTGGGAATTGGATTTCTGACATACAAGAACAATAAAAACCATAGCGACTTTTTCCTTGCCGGCAGGAAACTAAATCCATGGGTAGTTGCCTTTTCTGAACGTGCCAGCGGTGAGAGTGCCTGGCTGCTGCTTGGCCTTCCGGGAGCAGCCTATGCGTTGGGGTTTCTTGAGCTCTGGACAGCCATGGGTTGTGTAATTGGGATCATTTTCTACTGGTTTGTTATTGCCAAGGACCTGAGGATAGAATCCGAAAGGGTTGAAGCCATTACCCTTCCTACATTTTTTGCGGCAAGGCATATAAAAGGACAGGTTGCCATAAGGGTCCTTTCCACCTTCATTATCATTTTCTTTTTTATCTTCTATCTTTCAGCCCAGATCAACGGGGCAGGAAAGATACTCAATGTGACTTTCGGGATGAAGAACGATTACGGTATGCTCCTTGGAGCTGCTGTGATCATATTCTATACAATGATGGGAGGATTTTTTGCTGTGGCATGGACAGATATGGTGCAAGGAATTATAATGATCGGAACCCTTGTAATACTGCCAATTGCAGGATTCATTGAACTGGCTGAGAAAGGCATTTCACTTTCGGGGGAGATCGGAACAATGACCACCACTGAGGGCATCTCCCTGTTCTCCTTAACGGGTGGAAAAACCGGATGGGCTGCGGCGGCACTCATCATAAGTGGATTGAGCTGGGCCTTTGGTTATATGGGACAACCCCATCTTCTGACCAGGTTCATGTCCATAAAGTCATCTGACAAGATCAGGGTCTCCAGGAGGATCGCTTTTGCCTGGGCAATTCCTGCATTTACAGGAGCAATGCTCATAGGGATCGTTGGGGCAGCTTTATATGGCCAGGGATATTTTGAAGATATTGAAAAAATAATGCCCCATCTTGCAACAACACTCCTTCCTGCCTGGTTGGCGGGGATCCTGATCAGCGGGGCAATCGCTGCGATGATGTCGACTGCCGACAGCCAGTTGCTTGTGATCAGCTCATCATTGATTGAGGATCTGTATCACCAGACCCTTAGAAGGCAGGTTACAGATAAATTCATGCTAAGGGCCAGCCGATGGATCACTGTGATCATTGGTGGTCTCGCACTGCTGATCGCCATTTTGTCTGATAAGCTTATTTTTGCAATGGTGTCCTATGCATGGGCAGGGCTTGGCTCTTCCTTCGGACCAGTACTTTTATTAATGCTGAAATGGAAAAGAGTTACCTGGCAGGGAGCAATCAGCGGTCTGATCACAGGTTTTATGACTACAGTGATCTGGTCAGAAATTACAGTTTTAGATGAGATACTGAGCGTAAGATTTGTTTCCTTTGTGCTTTCCTTCCTTGTGGTATGGCTTGTGAGTTTGGGGACAGGGGAAGTAAAAAGTATCCTTCGACTCCGCTCAGGAACCGGAGGGAAGTAAAAAGTAAAAAGTAAAAAGTAAAAAGTAAAAAGTAAAAAGTACTGAAAAGTCGCTATGTAATACATCTGCGCCTGAATATAAGGGACACTATCAAGAGGTAAAAATAATAAATGCAATGAGCTGAATGCGGATACTGTATGACATTGGTATTCATGGGTATTATTTACTTATTTTGCTTGCATCTGTATGGAATCAGAAAGCGGCAAAATGGATTTCAGGTAGAAGAGGCTGGAGGACTAAACTGGAAACGGTCTTTTCTGAACAGGATAAAGTAATCTGGTTCCATTGCGCTTCCCTTGGGGAATTTGAACAGGGCAGGCCCATCATTGAGAGAGTTAGAAAGGATTTTCCGGAGTATAAGATCCTGCTTAGTTTTTTCTCACCATCAGGCTATGAAAAACGGAAGGACTATGAGGACGTGGATTATGTGACTTACCTGCCGAGGGACACAGCTCGAAATGCCAGAAAATTTCTGGAAATAGTCCCGGTTGAAAAGGTTATTTTTATCAAATATGAATTCTGGTTTCATTTCTTAAGAACGATAAACGGCAAGAATATACCACTGTTCCTTGTATCGGGAAATTTTCGGTCCAATCAAATATTCTTTAAATGGTATGGAAACTGGTACAGGCGATTCCTGCATTTCTTCACACATATATTTGTTCAAAATACCGATTCAGACTTACTATTAAAGAGTATAGGCATCCGGCATCACAGTATTGCTGGGGACACACGTTTCGAGCGGGTAATTAAAATAGCAAGGGAAACTGAACCAAGGAAGAATCTTCTTAAATTTTCAAATGAAAAACCAGTGATCATTGCAGGCAGTACCTGGGAGAAGGATGAATCCCTGCTGCTTGAGATATATAAAAAATTCTCAGGAGATTGTAAATGGATCATAGCGCCTCATGAGCCTGCAGAACGAAACCTTCGCCGTTTGTCGCGACAATTCGAGTCAAATATTTTATTTTCAGAGATCGGTGACAGCGATAATATTGAGAAAGAAGTGATCATTGTCGATACCATAGGGCATCTCTCCTCTTTATACCAGTATGGAACAATTGCATATATCGGCGGAGGTTTTGGCAAGGGGATACATAACATTCTGGAGGCTGCCGCCTTTGGCAATCCCCTGATTTTCGGTACTAATTACAAGAGCTTTCAGGAAGCAAAGGACCTGCTTTCTTTCGGCGTGGCCTATGCTATAAAGCAGGCAGAGGAAGGCTACGCCAGAATGAGGGACCTTGTTAATAACAAAGATGAATTAAAAAGCATTGCTCAAATAGCTGAAAATTATATCATTAATCAATCAGGGGCTACTGATAAAATTGTTGATTTCGTGTTTATAAAAGGAGCCTGAATTTTTCTTCTCAATTGTTCAAATTAACATAGTTTTATAGTTACATCACTTCAGCCTACTCACCCTTGACTTTTTGAACTTCGGTAATTTGATAAACAGCGAATGGGGTGTCAGCAAGAATATGTTTTCTTCAAACAACGGACAGCCTTTTTATTTTTTCAGGCGAGGTATATTTATTCGAAGGTAAATGGGTTCAAGTTATTTTATAAATATGCAACTGTTACAATCCATATTACTTCAGGAACATCCGTTTATCCGTTTTAAACTTACTAAGCGATAAAGAGAACCTCAAACTTCACTGTAAAAATTGGCTTTAAATTAAAATTCGATTCATGTGAGGAGGACAAATTCTTAGTTCTTCCCCGAAATAATATTTACATTGGATTTTTTAATCACGACAATGCTTTGATTTAAAGGGTATAAGGCGACCCTGGTCAAATGGAAATTTCATAAGCATCAGATAAACAATCATTTATAATACGAATATAATTTTATAAGATTCAACTTTGCTCATACTGTTGACTTCTACGTACTTAGAATAGGGGTTAATTTCTTGTTAATAAAAACGACTGATTTTATGCTTAGGGGTAATTGATTTCTTCCTAATTTCATTCACCAATTTCGGTTTCACCGAGGTCAATATTTTCCTTTTTTTTTGAATGATCAGTTGAGGAGAGCAGCGGAGAATGGGATCACTATTTCTAAAAAGTAGGAAAGTGAATAAGTAAGGAATTGAATGACAGTTTCTTACAGAATGTTGGAAAAAGTAAGCCTCTTGTTGATAACTATACACAGAGGAGGGGAACAGGTTTACTAAATTGGGTGTTACAATAGGCAATGAAATCGAAGGGATGTTAACCACTTATTAAAAAGAACTGTATGTCAGACCAGGGAGCAAGTCAAAAGGAACAAATGATCGTGGAAAAGGGAACCAAAGAGGTAAAGGACTTAAAACCAAAAAAGCAACCTGAGCCAAAAACCTATTCAAATGAAGAAGCATTTCAGGCCTCTCTTGAATATTTTAAAGGTGATGAACTTGCTGCAAGGGTTTGGGTGAACAAATATGCCCTTAAGGATTCATTTGGGAGGCTTTATGAAAAAGATCCCGATGATATGCACCATAGACTGGCCAGTGAAATAGCCAGGATAGAGGCAAAATATTCAAATCCGATGATGCATGATGAGCTGTTCGACCTTATGAAGCAGTTCAGATATATTATACCCCAGGGTTCTCCGATGACAGGAATCGGTAATAA
>CAYSAH010000355.1:0-4640 GCA_964428945.1 uncultured Bacteroidaceae bacterium
ATGCCCTTTATTCCCAACCCAGGGGATTTAATTACCAGGCAGTTGCCAGAAACAGCAACAATGAAACAATAAACAATACCAGCCTGACTGTTTATTTCAGCATTCTTTCAGGTACAGATGCATTGATCTGGAAGGAGAAGCAAATTGTAACCACCAATGAAACAGGCCTCTTTAGCGTGGTTATATGTAATAATGATGCCGACAGAACAGGCGGATCTGCTTCCTCACTGGATGATATATTGTGGTCGGCCGAGCAATATTTACTCCAGGTAGAAGTCAATGACGGATCCGGGCTGGTAGATATGGGTACCAATCCTTTAATGGCTGTTCCATATGCTCTTTATGCAGTGAATAATGGAGGAACTGACAACTGGACAAGGCAGGGAGAGAATGTAGTTTATATAAATGGAAATGTCGGGGTGGGTACATTAACTCCGGAAGGACGGCTGACCATCCAGGGGATTGAAGGATCAGGTCCTGAGCCATTATTCATGGTAACAAGGAACGACGGGTACCCCGTTTTTGCGGTTTATGAGGATGGCGTATATGCATTTACAGATACACTCGATGACGGAACCAAAGGCCGTAAAGGTGGTTTTGCCGTTGGCGGGTATAATTCGCCCAATAAAGGAATTGGAGAAGAATACATGCGGGTAACTGCTGATAGTATTCGTTTTTATGTTGATCAGTCAACTTCAAAGGGCCAGAAAGGAGGCTTTGCAGTTGGGGGGTACAATTCAAAATATAAAGGAACGGGAGACGAATTTCTCAGGGTTACTCCTGACAGTGTAAGGATCTACATTGATGATAATCCTGCAAATAAAGGGCTCAAAGGGGGCTTTGCAGTTGGGGGATATAACTCGGCCAATAAAGGAAATAATGCTGAATTTTTTAACATTTCAGGTCAAAACAATGCAGATATAATCCCGGAATCTCAATCCCGGATTTTGTGGTATCCGAGAAAAGAGGCTTTCCTGGCAGGGAGGGTACTGGTCACCAGTCCAGACAGTGTTGGAACCAATTCCTTCTCGACAGGATATGAGTCAAAGGCAAAAGGCAACTGGTCACAGGCATTTGGCTATAAATCTGTGGCGGCAGGTGATTTCTCAACTGCAATTGGACGATCTGCCTTTGCACAAAATTCCAGTTCTTTCGCTTTCGGGGGCAATGCAAGTGCCCTGAACGATGAGTCCTTTGCCTTTGGCCGCAATTCTCAGGCAAGCGGTCTCGGAAGTTTTGCAATGGGTTACGATGCAATTGCTTCAGGAAGCGATTCTTATGCGATCGGATCCGGCACACGGGCCAGCGGATTGGGTAGTTTTGCACTGGGATTTATCGGTAGGGACTCCGCTAATGTTTTAACAGGCAATACAAGTGCATCTGCAAACTATGCGGTTGCGATTGGCATGGGCGCCGAAGCAAGTAACCGGGGAGCCTTTTCAATAGGAACCCAGACCATAGCAAATGGGCCCTTTTCCTATGCGATAGGATACAGAACAATTTCTTCAGGCTGGTATTCGCTATCCACAGGTTTCACCACCAACGCTACCGGAAATTTCTCAACTGCAATGGGATTTGGAAGCACAGCCTCAGGAGATCATGCTGTTGCGATTGGCCAGCGCTCTTCTGCCATCAATTGGTATACAATGGCCCTGGGAGTGAATTCTCTTGCCGAGGGACAGCAGTCCATTGCCATTGGAGGTGAAACAAATGCCAAAGGTGATTATTCGCTGGCCATGGGAAAACTTTCAAGGGCCGTGGGAACCGGGTCGATCGCAATAGGATTTAATAATGAAGCAGGGGATTACTCGGTCGCAATTGGATATGAAACTGTTGCTTCGGGCAACTATTCCACCTGCCTGGGATACCGATCCAAAACTACGGCCATGTATTCCTTCGCTGCCGGAGATTTAAATGTTGCTTCGGGATCAGGTTCCACAGCTTTTGGCATAGTGACTAAAGCATCCGGAATTGCTTCCATCACAGCCGGTCAGAATACAGAGGCAAGTGGTTTGGGTTCCGTAGCGATTGGTTTTCTTTCCAAAGCCGAAGGGGATTTTGCAGCAGCTTTTGGTTATGAAACAAGGGCCTTTGGAGACTGGTCATTTGCTGCCGGGCAGTCCACAAAAGCAACTACCTGGAACACCTTTGCCATGGGTGCAGGAAGCAAGGCAAGCGGTTATGTTGCCACGTCCTTCGGATTGGGAACCATTGCTAAACCCTTTGCCTCTTTCGTTGTCGGCAGGTATAATGATTCCATTACCAGTGCAACTGGGGCCACTTCCTGGCAGGAAACAGATCCACTATTCATCATAGGTAACGGCAGCGCTGATAATGCCCGGAAAAATGCAATGCAGGTTAATAAAAACGGGGAAGTATACTTCCCTGATGTTTATGATGACCTGGTAAGTGGAGTTCAACGTGATCTCTACATTGATAATAGCGGGAAAATTGGATATATCTCTTCATCATTGAGATATAAAAGAGATGTGTTGCCTATGGAAGATATTGACTGGTTATTCAGCTTGCGCCCCGTTAATTTTAAATACAACATGGATAATAAAGGCTTCAAACAATATGGCCTTATCGCTGAAGAAGTCGAAAAGGTGAATCCTGATTTTGTAAGCTATAATCGCCAGGGTGAAGTTGAAACTGTGTCGTATAGTATGCTGGTAACACCAATGCTGAAAGCCATACAGGAACAAAAGATTCAATTGCAAACCCAGCAAGATCTCATTGAGCAGAAAGAGATGGAGATCGCGTCCTTGCAAATCAGGCTGGCCAGAATTGAGCAGCTGCTTGGTGTTGAATAGAACTGGGAATAATAACTCAAGTAATTCGTCAGTACGACCCTTTTTCAGAGCTAAGCCTAGCCGTTAAGAGCTTCAGCGCCTCCAACGATCTCAATGATCTCATTGGTAATGGAAGCTTGCCGTGCCTTGTTGTATTCCAATGCAAGATCTTTCAGCATCTCGGTGGCATTGTCTGTGGCCTTGTGCATGGCTGTCATTCTTGCTCCATGCTCTGAGGCAAATGAATCAATTATTGATTTATAAATCTGAAGTTTAAGGGACCTCGGGATCAATTCTTTTAATATGTAGTCTTTTGAAGGTTCAAAAATATAATCTGTATTCATCGCAGCTGCATTATTACCTTCAAGTTTTTCCATTTTAATGGGCAGGAATTGTTCAGTTGTCAGGATCTGGGTAGCTGCATTCTTAAACTGGTTATACACAATATCCACATGATCATAATCACCAGCAAGGTAAAGGTCCATGATCATCTGAGAAAGTTTGGTTGAGCGCTCAAAGGTCAGCTCTTCATAAATATCGCTGGCATTGAAAACTACTTTGTAGCCATTCCTTTTCAGAAAATCATTACCCTTTTTCCCCACCGCCACAAAATGCACTTTACCAGCCATCATTTGGGTTGAATATATCTCAAGTGCAGCATAGATAGCAGCCTTTATTGCGTTGCTGTTGAAAGCACCACAGAGGCCCCTGTTTGAAGTAATAAGTACAAGAAGAACGCTTTGCTCGTCACGGTTCTGTGCATAGATATTCCCCTCGTCATCCTTCAGGCTTCCGCTTATACTGCCCAGTATCTCCTGGAGCTTCTCGGCGTAAGGGCGCAATTGAACAATAGCATCCTGCGCTTTTTTCAGCTTTGCTGCTGATACCATTTTCATGGCACTGGTGATCTGTCGGGTTGAAGCGACTGATTCTCGTCTTTCCCTTATCTCCTTTAGGTTAGCCATCTTTTCAGTTTAGTGGGAAGCGTTATAAGTAACAGGTTCTGAATTTGAAATACCTTATATTCCTTGCCCTGACTATTTTTTCATTTTTTCAACTATATCCTTTGCAACCGTTTCGAGTACGTTTGTGATTTCATCATTAATTTTACCCTCAGATAGCTGCTTAAGGATATTCTTATGTTTCATATCAAGGAAATCGAGGAATTCGTCCTGAAAGTGCTTCACATCCCTGATCTCGATATCGCCTAACAAGCCTTTCGTTCCACAATATATAATTGCGATCTGCTTTTCTACCGGGAACGGTGAATATTGGTTCTGTTTCAGTATTTCAACATTCTTCCTCCCCTTATCCAGAACAGCCTTTGTCGCAGCATCCAGGTCCGACCCGAATTTGGCAAATGCTTCAAGCTCCCTGAATTGAGCCTGGTCGAGTTTCAGTGTTCCGGCAATTTTTTTCATTGCTTTGATCTGGGCATTCCCGCCAACTCTTGATACTGAAATTCCCACGTTTATCGCAGGACGGATACCTCCGTTAAACAAGTTTGATTCAAGGAAGATCTGTCCGTCAGTTATGGAGATCACATTGGTCGGAATATATGCAGAAACATCACCTGCCTGGGTTTCAATAATTGGAAGCGCGGTCAGGGATCCCCCTCCTTTTACGATTGGTTTCAAAACATCCGGAAGATCATTCATGTTTGCAGCGATCTCATCGGATTCGATAATCTTGGCAGCTCTTTCAAGCAGTCGGGAGTGAAGGTAAAAAACATCACCAGGATATGCCTCCCGTCCTGGTGGACGCCGTAACAGCAAGGATACTTCCCTGTAAGAAACAGCCTGTTTTGAAAGGTCGTCATAAATTATAAGGGCAGAGCGGCCTGTATCG
>CAYSAH010000356.1:0-4626 GCA_964428945.1 uncultured Bacteroidaceae bacterium
TGAGCACCAGGTGGCAATTGGTGAGACAACCTATGGCGGACGTCCCGAACTATTGGATACGACAGCAATTGTTGATTACGGAAGTCTTATTTACATTACACTGCAACGCGCCAGGACGGCAAGGGAAGCCGTGAATATTATGGGCGAACTCGTTCGTGAATATGGCTATGCAAGCGCAGGAGAATCATTTTCCATTTCGGATCCTTATGAAGTCTGGATTATGGAAATGATCGGTAAAGGAACGGAGATGGTGACCAGGGGAAAAGGAAGCAAGGCTGTTTCATACAATAAATATAAAGGTGCCGCCTGGGTAGCTGTAAGAATTCCGGACGGATATGTTTCGGGCCATGCCAACCAGGCGAGGATCCGCCAGTTCCCCTTGGACGATCCTGAAAATTGTCTTTATGCACCTGACGTAATTTCATTTGCACGGGAGAAAGGATATTACAATGGAGCCGATAAAAATTTCAGTTTCTCAGATACCTATGCTCCGGTGGATTTTAGCGGAGCCAGGTTTTGTGACATGAGGGTATGGTCGTTTTTCAAGGAAGTGAATGATGATATGGATCAGTATTTCGACTACGTGCAAGGGCATGACCTGGGCAACAGGATGCCGCTGTACATTAAACCAAACAGGAAGATCTCTAATTATGACCTTATGAATTTCATGAGAGACCACCTTGAAGGTCCCGAGCTTGATATGGCAAAGGATGCGGGAGCAGGCCCTTTCGGGCTTCCCTACCGATGGAGGCCATTGACCTGGGAAGTTGACGGCAGGACCTATTGTAATGAGAGAACAACGGCCACGCAGCAAACAGGATTTTCCTTTGTAGCCGAAAGTCGGCCAGGTATGCCTGATATTATTGGCGGTATCCTCTGGTTTGGTGTTGATGATGCAGCTTCAAGTGTTTATATACCAATGTACTGCGGAATGACAACGGTTCCGGAAAGTTTTGCCGTGGGAAATGGCGACCTTCTAACATATTCAGAGACCTCAGCATTCTGGGCATTCAATTTTGTCTCTAATTTTGCATACCTAAGATACAATGTAATGATTGAGGATATAAAGAAAAAGCAGGAGGCACTGGAGAAAGGTTTCATTGAAAAAGTAAAAACGATCGATGAAAAAGCGCTCGCGATGTACAAGGAAGACCCAGAGGGAGCCAGGGCATTTATTACCAATTTCTCTGTAAATGCTGGCAATCACACCGTAGCAGTCTGGAAGGAACTTGGACATTACCTGCTCGTAAAATATATGGATGGTAATATTAAGCTTGAAAAGAATGGTCGCTTTGAACGCTCAGAATATGGTTATCCTGTAAGTCCTGACCAACCTGGCTATTCTGAAGGCTGGAAGAAAGAGGTTGCAAAGGAAACGGGAGATAAGTTGCTTGTACCTGAAGGTGGCGGGGGACATTAGTGATGGCTTCCCCGGTAAGGGAAGTGTCTGAACCAACGAAAGACTTATTGATTCTACAAAATCTCCATATACTAAAGGCACAATATGTACGTAAGGCACTACAGGCACTTTATGAACTTCATTTTGTTAATAAATCCTGTTATATTTCAAAAATAATTCCTAATTTTGCGACCTGTTAAAACAAGCGGGATAATAACTAAAGCATATAGTAATGAATTTAATGGATGTAGTTAAAGAAAACTACGCAGCAACAAATGAATTTCCTGATTTCAGTGCAGGCGACACAATAACTGTTCACTACAAGATCAAAGAGGGAAACAAAGAGAGGATACAGCAGTACCGTGGTACAGTTCTTCAGAGAAGGGGAACCGGTATTACCGAAACCTTTACAGTTCGCAAAATGTCGGGTAACGTTGGTGTGGAAAGGATTTTCCCTACATCATCACCTTTCATTGATAAGATCGAAGTCAATAAAAAAGGACGTGTTCGCAGGGCAAGGATCTTCTACCTGAGAAACCTTACCGGTAAACGTGCACGTATACAGGAAAAGAAGTTCTAAACTTTTTTGCTGGACCAGTAGCTCAACTGGATAGAGCACCTGACTACGGATCAGGAGGTTGGGAGTTCGACTCTTCTCTGGTTCACTCAAAATACAGCCCTGTAGGAAATTGCGGGGCTTTTTTATTGCAACTACTTAGGAAAGCAAGATGGGCGCTCTTTTTTGTAACTTAGAGTTTCAAGGATGAGAGCGGATAACTACATAATTTAGGGTCACCCTTTGCCAAGTTCAGGGAGTCTGAGCGGAGGAAGACACAGATTATCAACATGCTGCTTTATTAACGCAGAGTTTCAGGGTGACAAGCGCAAAGATTCGCCGAGGATGGAAAATACAGATCTGGAATATTCCTTCCCTAAAGCTTCGGTCCTTAAGGTGGAAGACGGCTGGCAAATCCTTGAATTATCTGAGGAAAAATCAGAATTAACAATTCAATAACAGGCTGCTATTCAATAATAAAGTAGCTTGCAGAAATTTAAACACCCACAATGAGAGTTAAAAAACTGATGCTTACGGCTTTTGCTTTGCTTCTGCTTTGTACATCCTGCGAACTATTGTTCGAATGCGACCCCTACAATTACCCGGAACCTCCCTACCCGGAACCTGATCAGACCAATATCTATGAAAGCGAGACTTTTAATTCAATAACCTATGTTTACGAGTGCTATGACAACAAGCACAGGAGCATCGAATATTCAAGGTCGGATATTTGCGATTCGTGGCTGAGATCGGATGTTATAATGAAGTGCCAGTAATTGATTCATGGTAAATAATTACGTAAGGATTAAAAATCAGCAATGTTTTTGAGAATTATCCCTATTTTTATTTCTCAAAATCCTGCACATGAGAAAACTTCGATATTTCCTTTTCTTGCTTGCATTGATCGTGATCATCGGACAATGTTTTGTCATTGATTTCAGAAACCCTGCCTGGTCAAAAAATGCAGGGAGTTACCTAAGTATCATTTCAATGCTATTGCTTATTTTAAGCCTGGTTTTTTCGTTTATTCATGAAAAGAATCAAAAAAAAAGGGAGAAGGTAAATTGCAGCATAAGGTTTAGCGATCCAGATAAAGGTCCAGGGTCCTAATCGCCTCTTCACAGCTATTGGTATCCATCAAAAGGGAACGCAGTTCCCCCGCACCATCAAAGGAGTGTACATAAATTTTAAAGAAGCGTTTCAGGATTGAAAAGTTTTTTTGTCCGGTCCATACCTCACGGAATCGCGAAAGATGACTATAGAGCAGCGATATCCTTTCTTTTGGATCCTTTTCCTCTCTGCTTGCAAAAAATGCCGGATTGTAAAAAATCCCCCTCCCTACCATAATCCCTTCAACTCCAAATTCCCTGCTTCTTTGAATGCCATCCTCATGGCTTAAGACATCACCATTGCCAAGCATCACTGTTCCTGATCCTGATTGATCCCGGAGTTTTACAGCCTTTCCTATTTCATTCCAGTCAGCAAGACCTTCAGATTGCATTTTTTGTGTACGGCCATGTACCGTTATTGCAGCTGGTTTTACTTCCAATATATTCGATATCCATTCTTCTGTCACTATTTCATTGAAACCAATCCGTGTTTTAACACTTACCGGCAACCCTGAACCTTCCCGGGTGGCTGTAATTATTTCCTTAGCCAGTTCCGGCATTTTGATAAGGGCGCTGCAGCTGTTGTGTTTCACAATCTTGCTCACAGGACAACCCATATTGATATCGATTCCGTCAAAACTGTAATCTCTTGCAATATCTTTGCCTGTCCTATAAAATTTTTCTGGATCAGAACCCCAGACCTGGGCAACGATTTTCATGCCCTTCTCTGCCAACAAAGCCCTTTCCCCCTCCGAAATAAGGAGACGGTGTCTCACCTTTTCATTTCCCTTGACATGCAGGAATCCATCAACAGACATGAATTCAGTGAAAAGTACATGCAGCTTTCCGGGAGAGGATATGCCGGCGATCAGTTCCCTGAATACGGTGTCTGTGACATCTTCCATGGGTGCCAAAGCAAAAAAGGGTTTGTGGAGTGTCGGCCAGAAATTGTTCATCAGCATATAATAACGCATAAACTGGCAAGTTGTTTTGGATCGGAGTATTCAGGTCGAGGCTGTCTGTAATTGATGTACTTATAAATTTTGGATTTGTGCTGCTGATCGCAGTAGCTAAATATTCAATAATTGATTTTTTGACCAGCAATTCTGCGAAATCGAAATAGCTGTTCTGTTTGCAGATATCTCACCCCCTTCGGGACTGAAAAACTGAATTCCACAGTCGTCAATCAACCGCCAATTGATTAATACGACTGTAATCGCATGTCATCTATAATTGCTTAAGTAAGCTGGAGACTTGCCGTTTAGCTTAGCAGTGATCACTACCTACTGGCTAATGTACACTGCCTGTTGCCATCCGGTACTTTGAACTTGCCTCTGCTTACTATGTTGACCGCAAATATGGGAAGGCCCAATGCTCCTAACTCTCTTCATGCCCCTCCTTCTTCAGTACCAGTATAAAATCACTCCCGGGGTCATTGTCACCAAACTCGCCGAAGCGTGGCTGAGGCGTTACCTTTTCGACAAACTGCAGGATCTCAGCAGTTGTAAGCACCCCGTCATCGCCTCCGTAATACCGTAAGGATTCAATAAATCTCCTCGCAA
>CAYSAH010000357.1:0-742 GCA_964428945.1 uncultured Bacteroidaceae bacterium
GTAGTGCTACCTTCTTCTCTGCATCAGCTTCTGGTCCGGACCTTGTATACCAGTGGATGGTTAGTGTTGGAGGTGTCGGAGCATGGACCCCGTTGACAAATAATGCAATTTATGATGGTGTTAACACGGACCAGTTATCGCTTAACAATACCATTTTTGCAAGCATGAATGGTAACCTATACAGGCTTGATGTAAGCAGCAGTTGTGTTCCGACTTCCTCAGATCCTGTTGCACTTACGGTTTGGCCGAATCCGGTACCGAATATTACCGGCGATCTTGGGAGCTTCCCGCAATTGTGCGGTGGAGAGGTGCTTACAATGAACGGTAATGCCGCAGGCGGTTCAGGTACATACACCAGCCACCTGTGGTCGGGAGATGTATTGTTCCTGAACAGTGTAAATGGACCGACTACAGTGTTTGAAACACAGATCAAGGGCAATTACAATATCAATTATACTGTTACAGATAATAATGCTTGTATTGGACAATCCTCGGTTGTAATTCAGAATTTCAGGCCAAATGCACAGTTCATTTCAGATGCCAAACCAAAGTGCGGTGACCTGATCGTTCACTTTACCAATCAGTCATCGGCAGATGCTGTAAGTTACAACTGGGATTTCGATAACGGTTTTACAAGTACCAACGTGAATCCGGTCCAGGGCTTTGATAATTTCAGTTCGACAGTAGCTTACTATACTGTTGCGCTGGTTGCAACCGATGCCGAGGGGTGTAAGGATACAGC
>CAYSAH010000357.1:752-2200 GCA_964428945.1 uncultured Bacteroidaceae bacterium
ACCATCTATCCTAAAGTTGATCCTACAATTACTGCCACGCCTGAAACCGGCTGTCAGCCATTGTCTGTATTACTCCAAACCCA
This sequence comes from uncultured Bacteroidaceae bacterium, assembly GCA_964428945.1. Taxonomy (GTDB): domain Bacteria; phylum Bacteroidota; class Bacteroidia; order Bacteroidales; genus M55B112. Next base: position 836 of record CAYSAH010000357.1, read on the forward strand.
ACCTGGTGCAGCAGCCTATTTCTGGGATTACGATGACGGAACAGGAGAAAGTGGAAGTTATACTACGAACCATGTATATATCAATCTTGGTACAACTACACGGACATTTGAAACCGTGCTGCAGACAACATCAGCTTATGGATGTATTGCCAGTGATACTGTAGATATTGTTGTGGATCCAATTCCTCAGCCAAACTTTACAGCCAGTCCGGCAGTTCAAATGTTCCCTGAAGCCGGGAATGCACAGGTAAGCTTTGCCAACTCAACCGCGGTTGGGCCATGGACTTTTGTTTATGACTATGGTGACGGAAGTACTCCGTTTACAACTACCAGTTATAACAATGTTCTGCATGAATATTCTGAGCCAGGAATATACACAGTAACATTGTATACGAATATCGGAGATTGTATTGATAGTGCAAGTACGGTTGTAACGATCAACCCGCGACCACCTGTTGCTAACTTTGTATCGATTATTGAAGGTTGTCACCCGCTTGAGGTTGAATTTACAAATACTTCCAGGTACGCAACAAGTTATACATGGCAGTTTGGAGATGGTTCGATCTCTCTTGACAAGGATCCGGTACATGTATTCTACCAGCCCGGTGAATTCACTGTGAAGTTAACAGCAAGCGGCCCAGGAGGTTCAGACCAGGCTTCACTTGTCATAACAGTTCATCCGACTCCTCAGGTGTTCTTTAATTATGCGCCCGACTCGGTATTTGTGAATGATAAGCCGGTGAAGTTCTTTAACCTGACGTCATATGCAGACGACTACCTGTGGAACTTTGGAGATATCAGCGAGTTTAACGGTGAGATCGATGATGAAAATACATCAACATTATCTGATCCAACGCACATTTACATGTTTGAAGGTTGGAAGGATGTTCTTCTTGTTGGGAGCAATGAATATTGCGAAGACAGCCTGTTCATTCCTCTGGCCATCAAAGTAATTCCTGCAGGTGAACTCCGATTCCCGAATATCTTCCGTCCGGGTGACAGTCCAACAGGCGGAGTGAATGTGAATGATCTTTCGGATCAGGACAGGAACACGGTATTCTTCCCTGGTGTGAATAAACAGGTACAGGAATATCACCTATATATCTACAACCGCTGGGGTGAGTTGATCTTCCGCAGTGATGATATCAACATTGGCTGGGATGGTTTCGTTCAGGACAGGAAAGCTGCCCAGGGAGTTTACATCTGGAAAGTCACAGGTATCTACAGCAATGGCTCGCCATTCAGCGATGCTGGTGATATAACACTGGTTTGGCAGTAAAACTTCGTGATCCTAAGGTGATTTCTTTGCGGGCCTTCGTGTAATATTTGTTACACAGAGGTCTGCAAAGAAGGCACAAAAACATA
>CAYSAH010000357.1:2210-4618 GCA_964428945.1 uncultured Bacteroidaceae bacterium
GAATCAATTGATCTTTACAAAAGCATTTTGAAATTGAATTGGCCGCAATCATGGTCTTATCATGACCATTTTATAGATTCATCCAAATATGTGCATGTTTCACGTAAAAGCCCTGTAAAACGTAACTAATCTAAGAAAAACTCGTTTAATTTAGCTGAGCACATTAAGTAACTTTTTTAATTATACTTTGAAGCATATTAATTGGAATTAACTCCTTGAAAATGAAACTATGTAACTATCATTTCCAGGTGTTTTCAATAAATATATCTTCATTGGTCAGAAGTGGATAATGCAAACATATTTCGGAATTAAAAGTATTTTTTAGTTCGAAACCGAAAAGCATGCTGATAAATTATGTATTGTCGTATAAAAAAAGTTGCTAATTTTAGTTGAGAATAAATTATCAGGAATTGAGGAAGCTGATCATAGCCATATGTCTTGTAATGATTTTCAGAGTTGCATCTGGTCAGGATCCACACTTTACGCAATTCTATGCAAATCCCTTGTACCTGGCACCTTCCTTTGCCGGTGCAACCCAATCCGACCGAATCGCGGCAGTTTACAGAAACCAATGGGCATCGCTTCCCGGCGCCTATGTTACTTACAGTTTCTCCTATGATCACTATTTTGAAAATTTCAACAGTGGGGTAGGTATTTTACTGCTTCGTGATGTTGCAGGAACAGGTGACCTTGCATTGACAAATGCCGGACTGCAGTATTCCTACGACTTCAAGATCAACAACATGTGGCATATCCGGCCGGGCGTTCATGTCAATTATACCCAGATGGGCATTGATTACTTTAAGCTTACATGGAACGACCAGCTTACTTCCTCGGGAACAGGAGGAACAATTGAGCAACCAGGTGAGGATGTTAAAGCAGATATCGACTTTTCATCATCTGCCTTGCTATATTCAGAACGTTACTGGATTGGATTCGGTGTTGACCATTTGTTAAGACCAAATTATGGCCTCTGGAACAACAATGCCCAATGGCCTATTAAATATACTGTATTTGGGGGGGCACAGGTGATTAAACGGGGACATCTCTTCAACCCGATCGACGAATCCCTTTCCCTTGCATTCCTTTACAGGCACCAGTTTTTGTTTGACCAGCTTGACCTTGGTGTATATTGGTACAAAGCCCCACTTATGCTTGGACTCTGGTACCGTGGTCTTCCAATTTTCGGAATGGACCCGAGGGGAGATGCAATGTCCTTCCTCGTAGGTTACAAAATGGATGATATACGGGTAGGTTACTCATATGACTTTACGATTTCCAACCTGGTCTCCTCTACCGGTGGTGCTCACGAAATATCGATCGTGTATGAGTTCTCCACCTCACGGTCGAGGAAAAAGCACAGGATGGTGCCTTGTCCTGAGTTCTAGAAGAAAGAAAAAGATATCGTAAAAGTCAATATGATTTTGTGACTCCTTTCTATTTGAACCAAATTGTTTTTTGAGCAGGACTTCCAGGACGGCCCCTACTTCTTTCTCCATTCTGAATTCTCAAGTAAATTTTTATCTTTGTAGCCTCAATAATGAAAAAATATATCAATGAAAAACATTAATTACATCATCAACGGAGTCCTGGGAGCGGCAGTGATCGTGCTGTTTGTGCTTTATTTTTCAGGCGGGTCTGATGATAAGCCAATACAATTTTCAGGTCATAGTTCAGATTCAACGTCCCAGGGGAACGGAGCAATTGCCTTTTTTAAGGTAGACAGTGTACTTGCAAACTGGGAGCTTTATTTTGATATGCAGGAGGACCTTGCCTCAAAGCAGCAACAGCTGGAAACAGACTTTAACAAGAAATCTGACAGTTTCATGAAGCGGGTTGAGGACGCCCAATACAAAATACAACGTGGACTTGTTACCAGGGCCGAAGCAGAACAGCTGCAACAACAGCTTGCTACAGAGGAACAGAACCTGATGGGACTACAGCAGAATTATGGGGTTCAGTTGCAGGAAGAGGGAGTTGTTAAAAACCGTCAGATGGTTGATAAACTTGAACAATTCCTGAAAATATACAACGAAAACAAAGGATACGCTTATATATTCAGCTATTCTTTCGGCGGAAATCTCCTCTATGGAAATGAAGCCTTCGATATTACTGATGAGATCATCAAGGGAATTAATGAAGCATTCCCGGCAGAAGAAAAATAAATCATGGGCTTTGCAGACGGATACCTGCAAAAACACGGGATCAGGATACCATTTATTTCTGAAGAACCTGAGCATGATCTTAACTGCGTAGTTGCAATACCTGCATACAACGAATCCGGGCTCCTGAAGTGCCTGGATTCGTTGTTTTTATGCGAAGCAAACGGGAATTCAATCGAGGTCCTTGTACTGGTAAATTCTTCCATTAATACTAATAGCAAGATCCTTGAAACGAACAGGAAAACC
>CAYSAH010000358.1:0-4607 GCA_964428945.1 uncultured Bacteroidaceae bacterium
ATATAAATAAAGAATCGAGAAATGAAAGTCAGAGCATCAGTGAAAAAGCGCAGCGCAGATTGTAAAATCGTTCGCAGAAAAGGTCGCTTATATGTAATTAACAAGAAAAATCCCAAGTTCAAGCAACGTCAGGGATAATCGAATAAACTGAAAATAATTAAGAAAAGAATATGGCTAGAATCGTTGGCGTAGATTTGCCGAAAAACAAAAGAGGAGAAATCGGGTTGACCTATATCTTTGGTATTGGTAGAAGCACCGCGCAAAGAATCCTCGATGAAGCTGGCGTTGATCGTAACATCAAGGTACAGGACTGGAATGACGACCAGGTAAATAAGATTCGTAAGATCATCAATGACAACTTTAAAGTGGAAGGAGAATTGAGATCATCCGTACAGATGAATATCAAACGGCTTATGGATATTGGGTCCTACCGCGGTATTCGTCATCGTATCGGACTTCCTGTAAGGGGCCAGAGTACAAAAAACAATGCCCGTACCAGGAAAGGTCGTAAAAAGACAGTTGCAAATAAAAAGAAAGCAGTTAAATAAGAAGATCATAAAATGGCTAAGAAGACAGGCTCATCAAAGAAGCGTACCGTTAAGGTTGAACCGGTTGGAGAAGCGCATATTCATGCCTCTTTCAACAACATCATTATTTCACTGACCAATAGTAACGGTCAGGTGATTTCATGGGGATCTGCCGGTAAAATGGGATTTCGCGGATCAAAGAAAAATACTCCTTATGCTGCTCAGATGGCAGCACAGGATTGTGCAAAAATTGCCTACGACCTTGGATTGAGGAAAGTAAAGGTATATGTAAAAGGACCTGGATCAGGCAGGGAATCTGCTATCCGCACCATCCATGGTGCCGGTATTGAAGTTACTGAGATCGTTGACGTTACACCATTGCCACACAATGGATGCCGTCCTGCCAAAAGAAGAAGAGTATAATAATAATACAAATAGTTACAGATGGCTAGATATAGAGGACCAAAAACAAAGATTGCCAGGAAATTCGGTGAAGCGATTTATGGTACAGATAAATCTTTTGAAAAAAAGAACTATCCTCCCGGATTCCATGGTATGAACAAAAGAAGGCGCAAGTCTTCTGAATATGGTGTTCAGCTTAAAGAAAAGCAGAAGGCAAAATATACCTACGGTGTATTGGAAAAACAATTCCGTAATATTTTCGAGAAAGCTCACAGAAGTGGAGGAGTTACAGGTGAAATTCTTTTACAAAATCTTGAATCACGCCTCGATAATGTAGTTTATCGCTTAGGAATAGCTGCCAGCAGGGACGGAGCTCGCCAGCTTGTAAGTCACAAACATATAACTGTTAACGGGGAGGTGGTAAGTATCCCTTCCTATACTCTCAAACCCGGCGATGTTGTTGGTGTAAGAGAAAAGTCCAAGTCACTTATCGTGATAACAGACTCCCTTGAAAGCAATCGTGCTGGATCATCCAGCTGGCTGCAATGGGACCGTGCTGAAATGAAGGGAAAATTCCTGAATCGCCCCGAAAGAGCGGAGATTCCTGAAAACATCAAGGAACAACTCATCGTTGAACTTTATTCAAAATAAATAATATACATATTTTATTATGGCCATATTAGCATTCCAGAAACCAGATAAGGTTATTATGCTTGAAGCTGACGACAAGCGCGGCAAATTCGAGTTCAGACCACTGGAGCAAGGTTACGGTATTACAATAGGAAACGCTCTTAGAAGAATATTACTTGCCTCACTTGAAGGGTTTTCAATAACTACTGTGAAAATCGAAGGAGTTGAGCATGAATTCTCAACCATTACAGGGGTAATCGAAGACGTTACCGATATCATTCTGAATCTGAAACAAATACGTTTCAAACAACAGATCGAGGATATCCATGAAGAAAAAGTAGTTGTAACAATCTCCGGGCAGGATTCCTTTAAAGCTGGTGATCTTGGCAGGTTCCTTAATGGGTTCAAAGTTCTGAATCCGGACCTTGTCATCTGTCACATGGAGCCTGATGTAAAACTCCAGGTGGAGCTTTCAATAAACAAAGGCCGTGGTTATGTTCCTTCAGAAGAAAACAAGCCGGCTGAATCTGAGTTTGGCCTGATCGCTATCGATTCAATCTTTACACCAGTTAAAAATGTAAAGTATGAAATCGAAAACTATAGGGTTGAACAGAAAACAGACTACGAAAAACTCGTTATCGACATTGAAACTGATGGTTCAATACATCCAAAAGATGCACTGAAAGAGGCTGCAAAGATCCTCATTTATCATTTCATGCTCTTCTCAGATGAGAAGATCACCCTCGATGCAGATGAAGGATTCGCAAATGAAGAGTTCGACGAGGAAGTGCTCCACATGAGACAGTTACTTAAAGCAAAACTCGTTGATCTGGATCTTTCAGTTCGTGCTCTAAACTGTCTGAAAGCTGCTGAAGTTGAAACACTTGGCGACCTGGTAAAATTCAATAAGAACGACTTGCTGAAATTCAGAAACTTCGGGAAGAAATCACTTACTGAATTGGAAGAACTCCTGGCATCCATGAACCTTAGTTTTGGACTGGATACCAGCAAATACAAACTAGACAAGGATTAATTGAGATGAGACATAAGAAGAACTTCAATCATTTAGGAAGAAAAAGAGGTCACAGAAAGGCGATGCTGGCAAATATGGCGTCTTCCCTTATAGTGCATAAAAGGATAACAACCACTACTGCTAAGGCAAAAGCGTTAAAATCTTATGTTGAACCGCTGATCACCAAGGCAAAGGAGGATACTACACATTCAAGACGTCATGTTTTCAGTTTACTTCAGGATAAAGAAGCCACAGGCGATCTTTTCCGGGATGTTGCTGTAAAAGTAGGCGATCGTCCGGGTGGTTACACGAGGATCATTAAACTCGGGAAACGGCTGGGTGACAATGCCGACATGTGCATTATCGAGCTCGTAGATTTTAATGAGAATATGCTTGCTGAAAAAGCAGCTGCTACAAAAGCTTCAAGAAGACGCAGGGGGGGGAAGAAAAAATCTGATGCTGGCGTTATAGAAACTCTAACTGCAGGAGGTTCAGTTGAAGCAGAACCAAAGCCTAAGGGTGCTGAAGCTAAGTCTGAAGTTCCCGCCGTAGAGACTGTTGTTGAAGAAAAAAAGGTGGAAGTAGCCGAAGAAGTAGTGACTGAAACAACTGTGGAGGCTCAGGAAGTTACAGAAGAACCTAAGGCAGAATCTGATGATTCATCATCTGATGCAGAACCCGAAAACCAGGAAGAAAAAGAGAAATAAATTAATACATTGGATTTCATTATTATTGAGGGATGAGGTATCTTTGGGTGCTTTATCCCTTTTGTTTTTTTATTCTGTTTTAGGTTACCGATAGTCTTCGCGACTAAAGACGTTCTGACAAAACTTGTTTATTATGGCTGATCAGGCTGTACTGATTTCGTGGTATGCAATATCCCATTATGCCGGTACCCTGAAATGCAATACTTTATTATAATTTTACAATTTAATACTTAACAAAAATTATTATGGGACAAATTGTTGATGTACATGCCCGGGAGATACTTGATTCCCGTGGAAATCCTACCCTTGAAGTTGAAGTTACTCTTGCCAGCGGTTTTGTTGGAAGGGCAGCTGTTCCTTCCGGAGCTTCGACTGGTGAAAATGAAGCCCTTGAGCTTAGAGACGGCGATAAAAACAGGTACCTTGGAAAAGGAGTTCTGAAAGCCGTTGAAAATGTCAATAACATTATCGGACCAGAAATCCTGGGAATGGATGCAATGGATCAGGTCGGCATCGATGCAAAAATGCTTACTATGGATGGAACTAAAACAAAGAGCAATCTCGGAGCAAATGCAATGCTAGGTGTTTCTCTGGCTGTTGCCAAGGCAGCTGCACAGTACCACGATATGCCCCTTTATCGTTACATTGGAGGAACCAATGCTGTACATCTGCCAGTTCCAATGATGAATATCATTAATGGGGGGTCGCATTCTGATGCACCAATTGCATTCCAGGAATTCATGATCCGGCCGGTAGGCGCACCCAGTTTCAAGGAAGGATTGAGAATGGGCGCTGAAGTATTTCATGCTCTCAAAAGTGTCCTTAAATCAAGGGGACTCACTACTGCAGTCGGCGACGAAGGCGGTTTCGCCCCGGAACTTGACGGTACCGAAGATGCCCTTGAAAGTATCCTGAAAGCTATTGAAAAAGCAGGCTACAAACCTGGGAAAGATGTGATGATCGCACTCGATTGTGCAGCCTCTGAATTTTATGAAGATGGAGTATATAACTATGCGAAGTTTGAAGGTGAAAATGGCGCAAAAAGAACAAGGGAAAAACAGGTTGAATCTCTCACTGAACTTATGACCAAGTATCCAATAGATTCTATTGAAGATGGCATGGATGAAGGCGACTGGGAAGGATGGCAATTGCTGACCGCGAAGATCGGAGACAAATGTCAGCTCGTGGGTGACGACCTTTTTGTTACTAATGTTGAGTACTTGAGCAAGGGAATAAAATTAAAATGTGCAAATTCAATTCTTATCAAAGTTAATCAGATCGGTACACTTACTGAAACTCTCAATGCAATTGAAATGGCACATAGGGCAG
>CAYSAH010000359.1:0-4599 GCA_964428945.1 uncultured Bacteroidaceae bacterium
AAGTTCGGCTGTATTGCCAAAAGCAAGGCTGTAAAAGATTAACGCTCGAAATGATAATCAGAAATCCTGTGGACATCGGTCACATCATAAAAACCTGGCGTTGAGGCAATCGAGGACTGGGTAAAGAAGAACTATATTTGGAATTTCAAACCAAAACCTGACCCACTACTACCCTGCTTCAATTGTTTCCTGAATTGGGTTCAGATAAAATTCCATCCACTTTAATTTGCAGGTACAGTTCATTTTGTTGAAATCTGCTGATCAGCCTTTCACATATATTAAACATCCTGTTTTAAAGCCTTTATAATCTTCCCCGGGCCTTCCTTTAAAAAAATATATTTCCTTTTGCATGGCAGGACTGATAAATTTCTTATTTTCAATCCTTTAAAAATATATTTAGTTAACAGATATTCAATGGCTAAAGCAAAATCAACAGAACAGGGCTACACCATCCTGCTCACAGGAGGGGCCGGATTCCTGGGAAGTTTCATGGTCAGAACACTGCTAAGTGATTCTTCTCCCCTGCGGGTGAAGGAGCTTAGGGTACTGGATATAAAACCAGGCCCACCCATTGCCGATGAGAGGGCAAGCTTTATCCTGGGAGACATCAGGGATGCAGCACTGATGAACGAAGTTTGCAGGGATGTTGACCTGGTGTTTAATACTGCAGCCATTGTCGACTGGGGTACAAGGCCAAAAGAAGAAGTTTTTTCCGTCAACCATGGCGGGGCAAAAGTTGTAATGGAAGCCTGTCTTGCAAACAAGGTGACGGCGCTTGTCCATACAAGTACACTGGATGTTTTGTTCGACGGAAGTGCCCATGTTGATGCGGATGAGAGTTTCCCCTATCCCGAACAACACTATAATGCCTATTGTGAGAGCAAATACCTTGGTGAGGTACTCGTCAGAAACGCCGATGGTGAGGATCTGAGGACATGCGTGATAAGGCCTTCCGATATTTTCGGAGAAAGGGATCCCTACCACATGGGTTCTCTGGTGAAAATGGCTAAGGGTGGTTTTTATATACGCCTTGGGAAGGGGGTTGCAAAATGTCAGCCGATTTATGTGGGCAATTTAACCCATGGACACTTAATGGCTGGCAAGGCTTTGCTGGAGGGAAATCAGATTCTTCGAGGCAAAGCTTACTTTATAACAGATGGTCCCCCGGCCAATTTTTTTAAATTCTTTGATGCCATCGTGGTGGCTGCGGGTTACAGGATATGGCCAAGAAATATTTGGCTGCCGCGTTGGTTTGCTTACACACTTGGCGCTATTTCTGAATTCATTGCAGTGCTGGCCAGGCCCATAAAACGATACAATACAAAACTGAGCCGATATGCAGTGATTTACACCTGCACGGATTATACGATAAAAACGGATCTTGCCAACAGGGAATTCGGGTATGAGCCTCTGTTTACAAGAGAAGAGGCGATAGCAAGGACAGCGGAGTTTTTCAGGAAAAAGGATTAGTGGTAAAGATTGCATTGGAGAAATATCCATGGGTTGCAGAGCCCTGTTCCCAATCAGGCTGCCTTCCGTTCCTTGCAGTTTGTTCGGCTTTTGAAGTCACTGCTGCAATACCAATTATGATAGCAAGGGGAATTCCTGTTCCTATAAAGGCCATACTCCCTTAGCTTGCCCCAAATAATACACCCAGGGGTATTCCAAATACTGCCATTCCAAGTGCCATCAACATTTTACGGTTATGATTTCCCGGGAAAATTCCTGCTCACCTCCCGTACTGCTTATGTCTCTTTTTCTGATTTTTATAGGATTTTGAACCCTTGAAATGACTTTTATTTCTATTGTATTCAGCTTTATCCTGGATCATCAGCCCTTGTTTTTGGGTAGCAATCTTACTTTGGTTAGACCCGGCACAGGATGGAGGAATGAGAACAAGGGCCAGCAAAAGTAGGGAAAGGGCCAGGACGGGGTTAATTCTCAATATTTTCATGATAAGTGAATTTAGTTAATTAACTTTTTAAAGAACTGAATGACAGACTAAGGTATACGTAAAAAGATCCAAATAGGTTATCCGGCAGTCCGATTATATAAAAATAGTGAAGAAACAGGTCTGAAGAACTTTTTTTATGATTTTTATGATTTTGGGAGGGAGATTAAGGGCAAATATTTTACCATCAGAAAACAATGCGTACTCACCGAACATACTCCTGGCCTTGATCATGCCTGCATTTTCGATCTGGTCGAGTACAAAGTCAACAAAATTCTTATCGGTTGCCATTCAGGTATATTAATGTTTATGCAGGAGTTTAATCAAACTACTTATTATTGTTACCTGGGCCCTCTGTTTTTTAAATGAAGCACTTTTTCAAAATCGGGCTAATTTTTTCTTGTGATTCTTCTGAATATCGCTATCCATCCCGGGCTCAAAATAAGGGTTAATGTGATCAGGGCCAGGATGGTCTGGTAGGTAAAATCCGAAACAATATTGTTTTGCTGGCCCACTGCCAGGATAACAAAGCTGAATTCTCCGACCTGTGCCAGCATCGCACCTCCAAATAGACTGTCGCGCCAGTTTTCTCCAAGCATTCTCATCATCCCTGCATTTACTGCGGTATTGAAAATGAAAACGAGTCCGACCAGGAATAGGATAACCGGCCAGTTCTCCATTACAAATCGCACATCCAGCATCATACCGACAGATACGAAAAAGATAGCTACAAAGAATATATAGAAAGGCTCAAGAGAGATATGGATCCATTCCGTTTCCCTGGTTGCCCGTACATAGATTCCGGCGATAAATGCCCCAAGGAATGGGGAGAGTTTAAAAAGTTCTGTCCCCATCACCATTCCAAAACAAACAGCGAGCGCTGCGAAGATCTGTAACTCCTTGTGCTCCTTGAAATAATTCATAAAGGGCAGGTGGATCTCCTTTTTACGGAGCAGGAATATCATCATAATGAGGAGAAGTGAACCGCCGATAAGCTGAAGGATAAGATCTTTTAAAGGCATCTCCTTTCCCTGGACCAGTTCAATCCCGATTATCATCGGGATCAGGGCAATGTCCTGAACAAGGAGAACGCCAATTACATTCCGGCCCACATGTGACTTCTCAAGATTCCAGTCCATCAGGAGTTTTATAACAACGGCCGTGCTGCTGATACTTATCACGAGCCCGATGAGCAATACCCTTACAAATTTCCAATCGAGGAAATAGCCAAACAGGAACACAATACCTACAGTTGTTATAATCTGGATGGAAGTCCCAACAATTGGGACCCTCCATCTTTTCAGCATTTCCTCGAGCGATATCTCCATTCCTACAAAGAACAGGAGGAATATCAGCCCGACCATCTCAAATTGTTTAAGCAGGACCGGGTCCTCTACGAAACCAATTCCCTTTGGACCTAAAATGATTCCAACAATAAGGTATCCAACTATATAGGGAACCCGTATACGCTTAAAAGCCAATCCTATCAGGAGGATTGAGAAGATTACGATGGTATATATGGGTATAAGCGAGTTACTATGCATTGCAAAAAATGAAATTGTGAATCCAAGATACAAAATCGTATGATTTCAAGAAGAAATTCTTAAGATTAAACGGAAGAATATATTCGATCGTTCGTTTTTTGTATCCCCGGTTTAAGGATCCTCAGAGTATACAATGAAACAGAACTTAAAATAACAAGGACCCCTGCAAGAAAAAGGAGCCAGGGGAAATGTACCGGAAAATAGAAACTCGCATGTTCGATCAGGCGTGGATCACTTAAATTAAATAACTCCGAAAAGGAAAATTCCGACAACATATGTTTTAAATAATCACTCATAAAGGCCACGATTACCACCAGGGATCCGGATATTAATCCGCCCCATTCCAGCTTGTGGATTTTGGTATTGTATCCTTTTTCTCCAACAATCGTAATAATCATTGAAAAAATGATCATCACGAAAGTAAGTAGCAATGGGCTTAGGACAGGCCCAGTCCATGTTGCAGGAATGAGAAAGAGCACATCCCAAGTCATCAGCGATTCAGGCCAGTCGATCAGGATCCAGAGAAAAACATAATAGAAAATATCCCAGATGGCGAAGCTGTACATGAACCACGCAAAACGCTGGCTGAAAACTTTCCCTGCCAGCATACCGACACACAGGAGCATGATAACAGTTGCAAACTCCCGCAGAATTTCTGTGAGCGCCAGGCTGGTTTGTATCGGAGCCAGGGGGAAAACGAAACCTTCCGGGTACATGATCTCCCGGAGGTAAATGACCACGGCACTTTCCAGGAGCCCCATTGCAATTGAAAACAAGGTGACTACAAGTATTTTCCGGTACAGATTTTTCATCTCAGGATTTATTCAAAATTTGTCAGATGTATACCCGGGCTTTTATCTTTTTTTATGATCCATTTTGCTTTGTTACCCCAAGGATATAATCGTAGTTGATTTTTCTTATCCTAAAACAGACTATTTGCATTATTCTACCAGTCATTGACTTTCTGTTTCTTCGATAAGATCATCGATTATATATTCTATTGCATCATACATTTCCTGTAAATCAACACCTTGATATTTTCGTAAATAGTTACGATCTTCCCTGATTTTACCTTCAATTGGAATTTGGATATCCGTACGGTCC
>CAYSAH010000360.1:0-4583 GCA_964428945.1 uncultured Bacteroidaceae bacterium
ATAAGCATCGATTTGGAGAGACTGGAATCATCCATGAAATGATCGGCATGCTGGAGGGTGGACACAGGGGTTTTCTGCTGGCGCGTGACAAGCAGGATCGTGTCGCAAAGTTCAAAAATCTCCGCGGCATCAGAAATAAGTCCGATGGGCGGAGTGTCGATGAAGATGATATCGTACTTGTTGCGTAAGTCCCCAAGCAACTTCTCCATGGTCTTACCTGAAAGAAGTTCAGCCGGATTAGGAGGGACCTGCCCGGAATAAATTATATCCAGGTTATCTGTGCCCCCATTCTGAATAATTTCCTGCAGTTTTACCTGTCCGCTCAGGTAATGACTGAGTCCCTTTTCTACTGACTGGGGAAAATAGTTATGGAGGGTGGGTTTCCTCATGTCACCACCAAGAATAATAGTCTTCTTTCCCTGCAAGGCAAAAGCAGTCCCAAGATTGGCAGAGATGAAAGTTTTTCCCTCCTCGCTTACACTGGATGTGACGACAAAAACGGTCCTCTCATCAGCCCCATTTATAAATCGAAGATTGGACCGCAGGCTTCTGAAATTCTCTGCTACCAGGCTTTGAGGTGTTTCAAGCATAGTACGGGGATTCTGCGAAAACCCAATGACGCCGGCAACCGGAAGGTTTACGATCTCCTCCAGCTCACTTAATGAAAGGATTGAGTTCTTGTTGAGCGTTCGAAGGAATAAAAAGCTGACGGGAGTCAGTAATCCGAGCAGGAAGGCCGTCATGTAATTTCTCCTGGTCTGAGGACGCAAGGCGACCATATTGGTACTGGAAGGCTCAAAGATCCTGTAATCGCTGATCATGGAGGCCTGTGAGATGCCTGTCTCAGCCTTCTTATCCATCAGCATGGTGAATACCTTTTCATTTAAGCCATACAATCGCTCAAAATCGGTATATATTATTTCCTCACTCAAAACAGACCGCGCCGATAAGAACAATAAATCGATCTGCTCATTGTATTCGTCGATCCGGATCTGATTCGCTTCCCTGGTATTTCCTATGCTCTGGAGGATCAGGGTCTCAATTTCCTTTCTCTGACGTTCCTTCTGTCCAATCTCCCGCTTCAGCACTGAAGAATTTAGATCCATATCTTCAATCTCCTTTTTTTCTAGTTGCAAGGTGATGTACTGGTTAACCAGTCCCCCAAGGATGTCGTTATTTATTCCAAAGGTCGAAGGAGCAATAATATCTTCATCGGCAGACTTTTTGATATAACGTTCCAGGTAATCACAATAGCGGTTCACAAGGAGAAGCCTTGTTTTTTCTTCTTCCAGGCCTGTAATCTTTCCAAATACGACCTGGGAACCAGCCGAGAGTTCTTTATTGCTAAGCTTTAATGTTCGCATTTGGGCTGCAATCAGCTTCATGGAATCGGTGATCTGAAAAAGCTGATCTTCAATAAAGTGAATTGTTTTCTCGGATTGTTCAATTTTTCTTACTATGTCAGCCTTTTGCAATTCAATAAATAACCTATCCAGGAATTGACGGTCCTTGTGAGGCAAGGGTCCCTGCATAGAAAATTCCAGCATCGAATTTCGACTTTGATAATATGAATATCCTTCCCTGATCTCCTCAACACTTATTCGACCCCGATACTGTAGGGCAACAGCTTCAACAGGATTGATCATAAACATCCAGTCCCCTGTTTCCAGCGAACCGAAACGGTTTATAATAAAGTATAAACCATTTACTTCAGCAAGCAGACCAAAACTAAAAGTCTTTCCCTCCAGGATATTTGTCCAGGCAGGATCTTCAGTCGAAAGGCGAAACGAAGAATGATCTATTTCTTCAACAACAAGTTGAGTATTGTACGGAACATTCGTGGAACTGTCAAGAATATCCACTTTGATAGGGGCCGTGCCAAAGCGTTCTGCTGTCTTTATTCTTCCCCTGGAATAATAGGTAATCTGTAGATTTAAGTTTTTAATAACCTGTTCTATAATCGGAAGAGATGTGATAAAAGCCCGTTCATATTTTATATTTATCCTGCTGCTTTCCGTGCTGCCCCCAAACAAGGAGGCGGCATCCTGTTCTGTGCTTTCAATACCTCCCTTGACCACCTGCAGAGAAGTCCTGTAAATCTTACTGTTATAGCGATTGATCAGAAAGGCTATCGCAAGACTCAGGATAACAATTGAAACGATCCACATCCAGTTATTCAATACCTGGAGCAGCAGTTTCTGAAAGATCCACTTCTGGGTAATCGCAGGACGACGCGGGGCGGTAAATTTGTTCATGTGATAGATTTTAGTTTCCCGAACCTCCAAAGATTGCAAAGAGCGTAATCACACTGGCTAACAGGGAGATTGTTGAAGCAATGAACGATAAATTGGGAGAAACATACTTGAAATAGACTCTTGAATCAAGAGGTGGAACGATTATCACATCGTTGGGATAGACATAAAAAAAGTTGCTGGATAAATAGGATTCATCCAGGAGATTCACGTAAAATATTAAGTTCTCATCCCCAATATGACGAATTACTTTCACCCTGGAAATATCCCCGTATTCGTCCGGTCCGCCCGACATGGCAATAGCCTGCATCATGGTCAGGGAATTATCATTGGACACAAGTAAACCCTCGCCCGATACCTCACCAAGCACTGAGAAGCGGAAATTCATTAAAGCAATCTTTGAGACAGGGTTTTCCAACTGAGCCGAGGCAAGAGAGTCAAGCAGGTTCTCCAGTTCATCAATTGTAAATCCTTCAACGAACAGATCACCTATGACAGGAAGTTTTAAATATCCGAATGGATCAACCCGATATCCGATATTTGAAGCGCTGTTCTGACCAATATTCCCTGCTGAAACACCGCCTGAACTTATGAACTTATCTGCAATGGCAAAAGGATTGTATTCTTCAGGAGTCTCGGTGGCAATTTTTATATTCAGGACGTCGTTTGGCTGCAAGCGATACCTGAGCTCCACATTTTCATACCTGCGAACGATCGAATCAGTTAAAATGCCTGAAGACTGCGTTAATTCATCCTCATATTGTAAATATGCGATCTTTCGGTTAGGTACACAGGAGGCCAGGATCAGTATCGCGGCCAAAATAGTGGGTAACAGCAGTACTTTTAGAGGTGGAAACTTCGGGAAAAAATTAAGGGGTCGTTTCATTGTGTCGCAGTTTGTCAGTTCGTCGGTTGGTCGCTATGTAAGGAAGTAAGAATGGTTCGATTATGGTAAAATGGGCAACAGGAGGGTTAATCTACCAGTGCCAATCAGAAAACATTATGAGATTACACAGCTCCGCCGCATCAGTCACATCAGAACCGAAGGCTTATAATTTTAAATCTACAAAAATAACAGCAATAAATTGGAAGCAAGCTAAAACTAGACGAAATTAACAAATGTGATGATTCACTCCAGATGTTTTGAAAGTTGTCTACCAATACCAGTGCTGCTGTTCCATGAATCAGAAAATATACCTGGCATTCTGCACACCTTGGCGCCTAAGTACTTAAAAAGCATTCCCGCAAAAGATTCTCATATTTACATGAAAAGCGTGAAGAGCATTACCATCTGCGACGAATCCCTTTTTCCGAAATTCAAATCATGCAGGATGCAGAAATAAGACACTTAAAATCCTAAATGATTTGGTTCAGGGAATAAATCAAATTTAAAAAAATGGCTGACACTATGTTTATTGTAATGAAGCAATATTTACCTGATCAAAACCTCTAAGCATTTCTGTGAGTTGATCTTTAATATTCTTTATGCCTCCCCTTCTCTCAGCTTCAATATTTAGCTCAAGTAAGGGGTCGTGCAGTGATAGACGCAGTAAAAACCATCCATTCTCTCCCATGCAGTTAACTCTTACACCCTCGTAGTTTTTCGCCTCAACATGCCAGCCCTTTTCTGCCGAAGCAAGTTTCCTGATTTCATCAATCACACTGCTGCCATATTTTCCAAAATCACCTGTCACAATTGGCAATCTGAATTCCATACTCTCTTCAGGATGCTTAAGATCGGCAATCAGTTGACTAATATACCTGCCCTCAATTTGCATCCGGGCCATTTTTATCAGAATCCTGGATACCAGGTAGGCCCCATCATCCAGGAAATAATTCTCCTTTAAGGCTGCATGCCCTGAGGTTTCGATCGCCAGACAGCATTCAATTAATTGCGTCTGTGGCATTCGATATGTGTTTGAAGTTTAGTAAATTTGAAGATATCAGGACAGTAAAACTGTGGCTTTTACCTGGACAGTAAAATGTTCAAGACGCCGATTTTTGTGTCAGATTCAAATAATAAGAACTTTACTCTATGGTTTACAAGTTACCAGACAAAGGAGATCCATCAGATGAAATGCAGCTTTTTCCGCAGTTTAATTTGCAGATTTTGTGTTGCCGTTACTGGTGGCTGAAAAACTGGGAAATTGGAGAATTATCCTACCCCTATTGGCGAATCTACTGGAATCCTGTTCCAGGCGCCACAATTATACATAACGGAGAGCAAACAGAACTTAAAGCTGATAAGATAATTATTATCGCTCCAAACACTTCGTATTCCGCAAAATTGTTCGATAATGAAATCCCAAAACAAGGTTTTACACTTAATGG
>CAYSAH010000361.1:0-4565 GCA_964428945.1 uncultured Bacteroidaceae bacterium
ATGGATATTTGCCTGATCAAGTCCCCAGAGCTCGTACGCACCTCCGTTGAGCCTGCCGAACCTGTGGTGTATCCTGAAATCGAGTTGTCCTTCCTGCATCCTTTCAATTGAATGGCCGTTGAGGATACGGGTTGATTTGAAAGTAGCCCGGGTATAATTGATGTCTTCACCCATTTCCGCATTAAGAAGGGCGTCAAGATCGGTGTCCTGACCTTTAAGATTTGGCAATGAAAGAAGAGCGATCACTGTAAACAACAGAATGCTTTTTGTATTCATACCTCTATGAATTAATTATTGATTTTACCCTGGTTTATCCAGGCTTCAAGCTTCATTACCTGGCATGAAGTTAATGATCCCCCACCTTTTGGCATTGGGGAAAAGGAAGCTTCGTGCTTTATGGATCCAAGGACCCTGTCTGCAGAGCTTGAAAAATCAGTATAATCCTCAAGCCTGATATTATTCCCCTGGGTAGGCGCAGCTGAATTTGAGTGGCAAAGGAGACAGTAGTCCCCTATAATGGGAACCAGGTCTCCTGCATAGGATACCAGTGTTGTGTCGCATGAGCCGGGCAGGGTAGGAAACAATGCCTCTTCACTGTCATAGTAGCATCCTGCCAGCATCAGGGCAAGGCAGAAAAATAGAATTATTGGTTTCATCATATTTAATTATTCGGGCATTCCGTTTTCGATCCAGATCTCGATTTCCCTGATACTGCAATCAGATAAGGGATTAAAAGGAGGCATCAGCGGATATCCACTGCTCCCGCTTAGCACGGATGGTATGGATCCATTGTTGACTGCAGCAACCAGGTTCGTGTAATTTTCGAGTTTAATTCCTCCCTGTGGACTGCTGCCGCTATGGCAGCCTTTGCATGAAGTATTTATAATAGAGGCAAGGTGTGTATTGAAAGTTACGTCTACTGTATCGCAAGCTGCCCCGCAATCTTCATTTATGGCACCTCTAAGTATCCAGTTATAGATCGTATCGACCTGGGCCTGTGTAAGGCGGCTGTAAGGAGCCGGAGGCATAAGATTGCTCTGCTCAACCTCGGTTATTGCCATGTAAATTTTGCTGCCGCCCGGGTTTCCAGGTTTTAATCCCTGTAATATGCCCTGGTAGGTTGTAAAATTGAATTCTTCCTTCATAGTAATGGGGTCATGACAGCCCGATACACCGCAGCTGGAGATCATCAATGGAAGGATATCCCGCTCAAAACATGCATTGGGGTTGCTCCAAGGAATTTGAGTGGTCACGGTATCAGGAGGATTGAATAAGGAGTCTTCGCATACAATTTCAGCAGCTCCCTGTTGGATCCATACCCTGATCAGCATTCTTGCTTCTGCAGAGAGCGGATGATCCGGAGGCATGGCTTCTTCCCCTGTTGAAGTAATGGTTGAATAGATCTTACTTTTAGCGGGATTGAAGGGAACTATGCCTTCCATGATGCCCGCATAGGAGTCCAGCCTGTACCCGTCTTCTGCCCTCACATCGTGACAGTTGGCCGTTGCACAGCTGATTTGCATGATCGGCAATATCTCTGCCTCAAAGCATACCTCCCTCAATTGATCTATATTTTCAGTACTGCTTTCACAACCCTGGAGGGAAAGAAGACCTAACAGGCCTGGCACTGCGATAGCAAATATAAACCGTATGCATCTTATTACTTTTACCATAGATAGGCGCCGTTGTAATTATTTCTGGAAAACCAGTTAAAGTTATCTTATTTCGCAAATAAATCAAAAAACAATAAAGGGGCAAATACGACATCCAATGAGTATTACCATGGGTGTTGAGTGGCATTTTTATCAATCTTCCCTGCGTTTGGCAAGTGTTTATTCTCAAACTCCTTGTTATTATGACTGTAGTTTAATCCGCGTTCTTGTTTCGATCGCTTGGTTTAACAAATATTTAACAGCATTATGCCTTGTTATGTGACTATAGTTACAAACCATAATTTGTTATAGTCTCGCAGATCTTTCCGGAGGAGGAGATACAGCTTAAAGGAAGAAATTAATCTGATGGGAACGATCTGGCAATGTGAAGTACAAAAATTTAAAAATAATAAGTATGAAAAGAAAAAATCCTTTCTCGTTTTATCTAAGGAACCTGTCGGTAATACTGGCAATGTTTCTTGCGAACTTCCACCTTTCCGGTCAGACCGTGCATACCGTGCAGGTCACCAATAATGTCTATACCCCTGATGAAATAACCATTACTGCGGGGGACGAAGTAGTTTGGAACAATACCCAGGGAAATCATAATGTTAATGGCACGCAAACAGCATTTCCTTCAAATCCGGAATCCTTCGGAAACAATGTAGGAAGCGGCTGGACTTTCAGTCATGTCTTCACCATTCCTGGGGTTTACGATTATCAGTGTGACCCTCACACGGCATTTAATATGTATGGTAAAGTCATCGTTGAAGAAGCAGTATTTTATACACTTACCCTGAACTTTTCAGGGATGACTCCCCATGTGGGACAAAGCCTTTGGTTACGGGCGGAAAATGCAGATACAAAAGACCAGGTCTTC
Source organism: uncultured Bacteroidaceae bacterium (assembly GCA_964428945.1). GTDB lineage: Bacteria > Bacteroidota > Bacteroidia > Bacteroidales > M55B112. Next base: position 2,533 of record CAYSAH010000361.1, read on the forward strand.
AGGTCAGTTTTTGTCGTAGAACAAGCATTCTCTTTAGTGATACCGGGTTTGGAAGAGGGGGAATCCTACCTGCTTGAATTTTTTTCCGATCATAATAATAACGGGCAATATGATGCTCCTCCAACGGATCATGCATGGAGTTTGTCCCTGAATAATGTTTCAGGGGATGAATCCGTTGATTTCACCCATAATACCGCATTTACAGATATTGAATGGGAGCACCAGGCAGTAATAAACCTGGATGCCATGGATCCTCATGTAGGGCAGGAGATCTATTTTGCATTGATCGAGAATTCTTCGGGTGAGATCGTTGACCGCAAAAGTGAAACGGTTTCAGAATCCTTTAGTGTTGTTTTGTCTGAAATTGAGCCTGGTAAGTCCTATCATATTAATTTTTACACCGATCACAACGAAAATGGTTCTTATGATGCCCCGCCGGTTGATCATGCCTGGAGCGTGAATATTGATAATGCTTCAGGAGACGATACCATCAATTTCGGGCACAATACAAGTTTTGTTGACATTGACTGGCAGCATCGTTTGCGAGTGAAATTTTCAGAAATGACGCCTCATGTGGGCCAGGCCCTTACGTTTTATATACGGGATAATTCTACGGGAGAACTAGTTGATTCAACTCTGATAGATCAGGTCGAGGCAGAATTTGATATTGTTTCCTATGCCATTGAAGTGGGACAAACCTATGATCTTGATTTTTTCGCAGATCACAATGGCAATGGGATTTACGATTCCCCACCTGTAGATCATGCCTGGAGGTTATCCCTCGGAGAAATCGTGGGTGATACTGAGATCGAGTTTACTCACAATGCCGGGTTTACAGATATATTTGCTTTACCCACGCTCATCCAGGAGGATGCCGCAGGTTCATTTCGCATTTACCCGGTACCGGCCACTGACCATCTGTTTCTGGAATTAAATTCGGGAATTAGGGCCGTAACTATCTATTCTGTTTCAGGGAAAATCATGGCATCTTATGAGGAAACAGGAGTACGGCAAGTCCGCGTTTCGCTTGAGAGTTTTGAACCAGGCATGTACCTGGTAAAAGCAAGCAACAAGGATAACCTGGCTGAAGTATTCAGGTTCATCAAGCAGTAATTGCAATGAAAGTCACTTTGGAGGCAGGGTCAGGTATTGGCCCTGCCTCTTTTTTATGGAGGGGCGACCGTAAGCGTTACTCTGCTTAATGATTCATAGCCATGAACATGCCTCCAAAATATGGAATCAGCCAAACCAGCCAAACAAAAATACTGTAGCGGTGGAACCTGGTCTTTAATTTCTCCAGCCCCTTACAGATGACTACTGTTGCCCAGGTGGCATGTGCCAGCATCAACCAAAGGGCCAACTGGCCGGTAAGTGTATGCGGATCCAGCAGGTCCAGCCTGCCCCCGGCCATTATATGCATGAGCAAAGTTCCGGTAACATCAAAGGCGAAGCCAATCCAAAAGGTCACAACGTGCCAGGCTTTTAATATCCTGACTATGCGCTCTGCCCAGATGCCGGTTGAGTAGAATACCAGTGCAAGGGTGATAAATATCGTTGAAGCTGCCATCATCGGTGTAAAATTTTCGCAAAATATGGTATTTGATCCTGAATCACAAATCGGGTCCTGAATCGCCTTGTAAAACTTTCTTTTACAGGAAAATCCAGGGACTGTTACATCCGTATTTCGAAGTTTGGCTTGCAGAAAGCAGAATAAGAGGATTTATTAAGAATACGGATGGATTCTTTAAGCTAAAGTCCATAACACTTTCAACACCTCTGCTGATTGCAACGCCATCAATGGATTCCCTTTCAATACCTATTGCAAAAGGATCAAGGTCCTGGCTGGCCTCATCAAATGAAAACTATCCTGGAAACTGAGGATAGCAATGGACAACTACCCGTTCAAGAACATTCAATGCATTAACGATGCATTATTCTTCCTTTATAAACCTGAATTCATGCATATCCCCACCGTTCTCAAAGGAATAGGCAAATTCTGTAAGACCTTCAGACAGCTTGATAGTCGTTTCTGT
>CAYSAH010000362.1:0-4540 GCA_964428945.1 uncultured Bacteroidaceae bacterium
ACGGACTGATCATCCTGATTCTGTCAAATTATGTATTTAAAATGGTATCCGCGCTCCTGGATACCATCCCGTTTTACATCGGGGTAAAATTCCTTTCTAAATATTTAGATATCGATCCAATTAAGGAATTCAGAGATGAAAAACCTCCACAATCCTTATTATAAATAATTTATGTTGCCAAATAACTGCCAGACAACAAAGCTTTGTTTAGCTTTGTTTAGAGTTATTGTCGTAAAATTTAAACAAAATATTCCGTGTAAGCGTTATTTGAGTATTAAAAAACCAGAATAAGCATTGCAAGCACTGAAATCCAATATTAAGCCAGGTCATCCGGAATTTGATACAAGGAAAAAATACCATGAATCTCTCCTGGTGGAATTCTATGAGATACTTTCGGAAGTTGTAAAAGGAGGTCCGCAGGCTGCGAGGGACAAGCACACCTCGCGGGGGAAACTGCTGGTAAGGGACCGCATAAATCTTCTCCTGGATCCAAATACCCCTTTTCTTGAATTGTCTGCACTTGCAGCATACGGTCAGTATAACAATGAATTCCCTTCCGCCGGGATAATTACCGGGATCGGCCTGATTCATGGGAATGAAGTTGTTATTATTGCAAATGATGCTTCAGTAAAGGGAGGAACCTATATAGCGGAAACGATAAAAAAACACCTTCGGGCCCAGGAAATAGCCTATAAGAACCAACTTCCGGTTATATACCTTGTCGATTCAGGAGGGGTATTTCTTCCCAACCAGGCCGAGGTATTCCCTGACAAGGATGATTTTGGGAGGATATTTTTCAACCAGGCCAGGCTTTCCGCAGCAGGTATCCCCCAGGTAGCTGTTGTAATGGGGTCATGCACTGCAGGTGGAGCTTATGTGCCGGCAATGAGTGATGAAACAATCATCGTAAAGGACCAGGGAACAATTTTCCTTGGAGGTCCGCCCCTGGTGAAAGCAGCAACCGGTGAAGATGTAACTGCCGAGGAACTCGGAGGAGGCTATGTACATACTTCAATTTCAGGGGTTGCCGACCACCTTGCAGAAAATGACCAGGATGCCTTGCAGATTTGCAGGGACATCTTTGAAACCATAAGGGTACCTGAGAAACAAAAGCTTGACAGGATCCAGGTCAGGGAACCCTTGTTCAGCCCGGAGGAGATTCCAGGTATTATCCCTGTTTCGGGAAAAGAACCCTACGATGCAAGGGAGATCATTGCCCGCCTTGTGGATGGAAGTGAATTTTCCGAGTTTAAAAAAAATTACGGCACAACACTTGTCACAGGCTTCGCCCATATAATGGGCTTTCCTGTGGGAATTATTGCCAACAATGGTATCCTCTTCTCAGATTCAGCCCTAAAAGGCACACACTTCATTCAACTATGTGATTTCAGGGGGATTCCAATCATTTTTCTTCAGAACATTTCAGGATTCATGGTAGGGAAAAAATATGAGCACGGGGGTATAGCAAAGGACGGGGCAAAAATGGTGCATGCAGTCGCCAATACCAGGGTTCCCAGGTTCACAGTTATCATCGGTGGATCTTTTGGGGCAGGGAATTATGCAATGTCAGGAAGGGCTTATGACCCTAAGCTCCTTTTCATGTGGCCCAACTCAAAAATTTCAGTGATGGGGGGAGAGCAGGCAGCCGATGTCCTTTCCACAATAAGGGAAGATCAGCTGAAAGCAAACGGGGAACAGCTTACTCCTGAGCAAAAGAAAGAAATCCGTAAACCCATTATTGAAAAATACGAAAAGGAAGGATCTGCCTACTACAGCAGTTCAAGGTTGTGGGACGACGGCATCATTTCGCCGGTTCAAACAAGAAAAATACTCGGATTGTCTATTTCCATGTCTCTTAATAAAAAATTCAGCGATCCGCATTACGGTGTTTTCAGAATGTAAGCATGAGCCAGTATAAATACATTATAGAATCTGTTGATGGTGTATCGGGAAGGATCACGCTGAACCGTCCTGAGGTACACAATGCATTCAATATCGAAATGATCCGGGAGCTTAAAACCTCTGTAGTCAATTTGTGCCAAAAAACAGCTGTGAGGTTCATAATTATTGAAGCAAAGGGTAGTAATTTTTCAGCAGGAGCCGACCTCAACTGGATGAAGGACGGCCTCCGGCAGAGCGAAGATGAACTTTACTCCGGGAGCCGGGAACTGGCTTCTCTTTTCAATACCTTGTACAATGCAGCAAAAGTAACCATCGTCCTTACAAAAGGCAAGGTTTTCGGTGGTGCAAACGGAATTGTTGCAGCAGCTGATATAGCAATTGCGAGCCCCGAAACTGTTTTTGCCTTTACAGAAGTGAAACTTGGACTTGTTCCTGCAACCATTGCACCCTATATCGTTCAGAAAACAGGAAAAAGTACCGCAAGGGAATGGATGCTCACGGGAAGAAAAATTGCTGCAGACGAAGCATTACAACGTGGACTTGTAAACCGCATTATTCCTGCCAGTGAACTTGATGAAGCACTGAAGGAACTTACAGAGGATCTCACTAAAAATGGCCCGCTTGCCATGGAAGGGATAAAAATGATGTTCCTTGAAAATGACCTTTCCGATGATCCGGGCAAGCTTCTTGAAACGACTTCAAGACTTATCGCAAAATTCAGGATCGCGGATGAAGGACAGGAGGGGATCAGGGCATTCTTTGAAAAACGCTTACCAAGGTGGAACAATGAATAAACGACACTTCAATAAGATCCTTATTGCCAACCGCGGAGAAATTGCCATGCGCATCATCAGGGCAGTCAGAAGTGCCGGAAAGTTGTCTGTTGTGGTCTATTCACAGGTCGACGCCGACATGCCTTTTGTAAGGATGGCAGACGAAGCCTGGCCACTTGGCAACGGACCATTGTCGGAAACTTACCTTGACCAGGAAAAAATAGTGGGCATTGCCCTCAGATCCGGGGCCGATGCTATTCATCCCGGTTATGGATTCCTGGCAGAAAATGCTGCCTTTGCCAGCTTGTGCCTTAAAAATAAAATAAGTTTCATTGGACCGACACCTGAGGCGATCGGGCTTATGGGCAATAAGGCCAATGCACGTGAAACCGCCGGAAAGCTGGGTGTACCTGTTATCGAAGGGATCAGGGGCAGTGCAAAAGATATCCTTGAGAAATCGGACATACTCCCCTACCCGGTGCTCATAAAACCCGCTGAAGGCGGCGGAGGCAAAGGTATGAAGATCGTTTCAGATTCTTCTGCCATTGAGGAAGCCCTTGTTGATGCTTCCAGGGAGGCCCTGAACTATTTCGGATCCGGGGCTCTGTATATTGAACGTTATATTGAAAAGGCCAGGCATATAGAAGTCCAGGTAATTGCCGATCAATACGGGAATGCTGTACATCTTTTTGAAAGGGAGTGTACACTGCAGCGCAGGTACCAGAAGATCATTGAAGAGGCCCCTGCAGCTTCGGTTTCAGAAATAACCCGGGCGAAACTTGCTGAAAGCGCCTTACTGCTCGTAAAGGGGATCAATTATACCAATGCAGGTACCATTGAATTCCTGATGAATGAAAAGGAAGAATTCTTTTTCATTGAAATGAATACAAGGATACAGGTTGAACATCCTGTTACTGAAATGATCACAGGGTTGGATATTGTCGCTGAACAGATAAGGATAGCAGAGGGAGAAATCCTCAGCATCAGTCAGACAGACATCAAGATCAATGGACATGCAATTGAGGCAAGGATCTATGCTGAAGATCCGGAGCATGAGGGTCTTCCGGCAACAGGCAGGATACGAAGACTTGACAGATCGAGCGTTGCCTGCAGGGTGGATGACGGGTACGAGGAGGGAAATTCTGTGTCATCTTTTTATGATCCGATGATCGCCAAGATGATCTCACATGGAAGCACCCGCGGTGAAGCAGCATCAAAACTGGTAAAGGAACTCAGGCATTTCCATCTCACAGGCATTGCCACGAACCGGGAATTCCTTATATCCCTGCTGAAATCAGAAGATTTTTCACGAAATAAAATTCATACAAAATACATCGATTCAGAACTCAATTCTCTTGTTGACGGTTCGGGGAAGGAAAGGTCAGCAATCGACCCATCCGCAATTCTTTCGATTGCATCGGTAATATCCCTGGCCCATATATTTGATGTTGGGAGTGAATCCTCCGTTTGGGAAGAGATCGGCCACTGGCGGCAGATCCCCGAGATAAAGGTCAGATTTGGGGAAGTTACCTATACCATGCCATACAGAACACTGGTGCTTCGTAAACGTTATAGTCTGAACCTCGACAATCGTTGGAGGGAAATAAGTATTTTGGAAATGACAGGCAATTTTTACAAATTGCTCGTAGATGGGAAGCAATACAAGTGCTGGGCTGAAATTAACAGGTCAGAGATCATCATCGACCTGGAGCAGTTCACATTTAAGCTACGCAGGATCGATATCCCCGACCCGGACTTTATTGGCAGATCATCATCAGGGAGAGCAGGATTTGACAGCAGGGAGATAAAAGCCCCTTTGAACGGTAAGGTTGTAAAAATAAATGTAAAGGAAAACGATCCGGTAA
>CAYSAH010000363.1:0-1705 GCA_964428945.1 uncultured Bacteroidaceae bacterium
AATGAGGTTGCTTATCCTGTAATGACCAATGTGGCCCGAAGTTACAGGGCAGGTGCAGAACTTGAATTCGGGTTCAATTATTTTAACAAGATATCCTGGAATGCCAATCTTACCATCAGCAGGAACAGGATCCTCGATTTCGTCAATTATATCGATAACTGGGATTACTGGAATGATCCGCTCAATGAACCCTACCAGGTGGAGGAATATATCGGGAACTCAACACTCGCGTATTCTCCGTCGATCATTGCATCCAGCCAGCTTGATTACCGGCCTCTTAATAATTTTAAATTCAGCCTGATCTCAAAATATGTGGGTCAGCAATACCTGGATAACACGTCCAATTCCGATTACATTATCGACCCATACTTTGTTAATGATCTGAAGGCTTCCTATTCCATCCTTCCAGGATGGGCTGACGAACTCCTTATATCAGTACTTGTGCGCAACCTTCTGGATGCAAAATATGAAACTAATGCATGGTTGTACCGTTATTTTTCAGGGGGCATTGAAAGCTTCATGGATGGTTATTATCCACAGGCAGGCAGACACATTATGCTAAGCTTTAACATAAGGTTTTAATTAACTGAAGGACAAAATGTATTAATTCATAAAAAAATGTTATTTTTCGGCTGGAATTAACCCTAATCTTTTCATGGCCGGTTTTAAGATCAATATTTGCTTTTGGTATGTTGATAAATCAGTTATTGATGAGATCATAAGCCACCTGGTCGAAGGAAATTATGAGCCTGTTTATTGTCATTGCAAGGATATCTCCATCCTTGAGGAGAGGCTGAGTTCAGGCAAGACAGACCTGATCATTTCAGATTTTGATCTGCCTGACAATTTACGAAACACGATTGAAGGAATTCACAGCCGCATAGCATTTCACATACCACTTATCTTTATTGTTGGGGAAAAGAATGAATTAAAGGCTGCTGAAACTCTTAAGCGGGGCGCCTGGGATTACCTTCTCAAAAGCCAGCTTGTTAAACTCGTACCTACTGTTTATTCCTCCCAGAAATACGGGAAAGTATTAAAGCATAGTAAAAAGGTTGAAGATGAGTTGGAGGAATCTGAGTCTAAATACAGGTCCGTTTTTAATAGTGTCAAGGATGGAATGCTTCTGATCGAACCCGGAACCTTCAGGATCCTGGATTTTAACCAGAGCGTGATGGGAATATTTGGCTTTGACCAGGAGTGGAGCAAGGACCAGGTGATCGATATGCTTGGGAACTCTTTAGGCAGCTATTGCAACATTGACCTGAAGGAAGTGGCCAGGAGCCTGGAACATGAGAAATCGGTTAGTTACCTCTGTTATAACAATGGATTGAATGGCAATGATTTCTGGACTGAAAACACAATGTCGAGACTGGCTCTTGGTGATGAGGATAATTATATCCTTGTCATAAGGGATATACAGGAACAGAAAACGATGGAAGAATCCCTTAAAAAATCAAGGGAGCACTTTAAAAACCTTGCTGAAAATTCGCCTGATGTGATCATGCGCTTTGATTCCAATTTCAAACATTTATATGTAAATCAAACTGTACTCGACCAGACCGGTATTCCGGTTGAGATGTTTTTAAACAAGACTCATGAGGAAATGGGTGCATTTCCAGAACATATGATTGAGTTTTGGGAACGGGCCATAGGTAAAGTGTTTGAAACGGGTTCAAAGAATACTGTTGAATTTGACCTGGAA
>CAYSAH010000363.1:1715-4536 GCA_964428945.1 uncultured Bacteroidaceae bacterium
CCATACACAGACCGTTCTGGCCATTGCAAGAAATATCACAGATTCAAAAATAGCCAGGGAGACTATCCGTCGAAATGAAGAAAGACTTAAACTTGCCGTAGAGGCAACCAGCCTGGGTCACTGGGACTGGAATCTTGTTAACAATGAAGTTTACTATTCTCCGATCTATTTCCGCATGCTAGGGTATGGTCTGGATGAATTGCCTCATGAACTCGAAACATGGAAGATATTACTGCATGATGAGGACAGGGAGAGCTCAATCGCAGAAGTTGAAAAAAGTATAAAAAACAGGGATGTGTCCTTTGAACTGGAGTTCAGGCTTCTATGCAAGGATGGAACATATAAGTGGATTTGCAGTCGCGGAAGGGCAGCAGACCTTGATGAGACAGGAAATGCCAAAAGACTTATTGGAACACATGAGGACATCTCGGTCAGAAAACGAAATAATGAGATCCAGGCTACTTTATTCAATATCTCAAATGCAGTTAATACGACCAAAAACCTTGATGAACTTTATGAGAATATAAGGGAAATACTTGGAAATATTATCGATACAACCAACTGTTTCCTGGCTATGTATCATGAAGAGTCGAATATGCTCACGATGCCTTTCCATAGGGACGAAGTGGATTCTTTTACGGAATTCCCAGCCGGGAAAACCCTTACCGGGTATGTTGTAAGTACAGGAAAGGCCCAGCTTATTGATACCGAAAGAGAATTGCAGCTTACACGGGAGGGTTTTATTGAACCTGTCGGATCGCCATGTGTCAGCTGGCTTGGCGTTCCTTTAAAAAATGATAATAAGATCATTGGTGTTTTTGTTGTCCAGTCATACAATGAGGAAACAGTTTATACCAGGGAAGATGTAAGTATCCTTGAATTTGTAAGTGACCAGATAGCACTGGCTATTGAAAGAAAGCGCGACCAGGAAAATGTGCGGGAGAGCCAGGAAAAACAAAGGAGGATCTTTGAATCATCACCTGATCCTATCATTGTTGTTGATCCTGCAGGTAAAGTGATTGACTACAATACAAATCTGCTGACAGCACTTCATATAACCAATGAGCCCGTAATCGATCAGAGTATCTTTCATTTCATTGGAAAGGAATATTGGAGAAATGCCTTGCTCAATTTCAAGAAAACCTGGGAAGAAGGGTATATCAAAAACCTTGAATTTTTAGTATACAGGGCTGATGGCACTTTTTTTGAATCAGAGGTTTCAACAGGAGCGATATACGACAATGAGGGTGAGCCGGAATCTATGGTGATAATAATGAAAGATATTAGCGAGCGGAAGGAAGCAGAAAGGAACCTTCGTGAAGCAAAGGAAAAGGCAGAAGAATCTGACAGGCTCAAAACAGCTTTTCTATCCAATATGTCTCATGAGATCAGGACTCCGATGAATGCCATCGTAGGTTTCTCCGATCTTCTTAACGACGATAAAATTAAGCCAAAGGAAAGAAGTGAGTTTATTGCGCAGATAAACATGGGTGCAGATAACCTGATGCACCTCATAGATGATATCATAGATATTTCAAAAATTGAAGCAGGACAGATCAAGATAAACAAAATTGATTGCCACATTCATGAACTGGTAAGGGAGCAAATGGTGATGTTCAGGCAGAACCTGGAAAGAATGGATAAATCTCATATTGAATTCAGGTTGAAGTGGCAATATCCTGACGAAAAGCTTGTCCTTAATTCAGATCCGTTTCGGGTAAAGCAGATCATTTCAAACCTTCTGAATAACGCCATAAAATTCACGGAAGAGGGATTCATAGAACTTGGAGTGGAACAGAAGAATAATAATTTGCGGATTTATGTTAAAGACAGCGGAATTGGGATTGATGAAGACAAGCAAAGCATCATCTTCGACCGCTTTATGCAGGGACATAAGTCCAAAACCAAATTATATGGAGGTACGGGACTGGGCCTTGCCATCTCAAAAAATCTTTGCGAATTACTGGGCGGTGAAATAGGGGTTATTTCAAAGCCCGGGAATGGATCCGAATTCTATGTTACGCTTCCACTCGATATGGTGGATGCACCTGAAATGAATAAAGACAGCAGTAATATCAAAATAAACAGGAATTGGGAGGGAAAGACGATCCTCGTGGCAGAGGATGACCTGTCTAACTTTAATCTCATCCTTGAGGTCCTTAAACAAACAAATGTTGAAATTATCTGGGCAAAGAATGGCAGAGAGGCCCTTGAGCTTTTTAATGAGCATTCAAACAGACTTAACCTGGTTTTAATGGATATTCAAATGCCTGAGGTAAATGGCTATGACTGTACGCGCATTATAAAGGAAAAACGACCGGACCTTCCGGTAATAGCTCAAACTGCGTATGCAATGGCAGGTGAAAGGGAACTGAGCCTTGAAGCAGGATGTGATGATTATATGAGGAAGCCCCTTCAGGTAAATAATTTTATTAATATCCTGGGATCCTATCTAAAGTAAGTCGGTCTATGCAAAAAATTCTCCTGCTTGCAGGAATATTTTTATTTCTCCAACTCGTCGGGTGTAAGAACCAGGCGGACCCTGGTTCTGGAAAACTTGTTTTCAGGTACAATGAGTCAAAGGGAATAACAAGCCTTGATCCTGCATTTGCGAGGAACCAGACCAATATCTGGCCTGTAAGCCAGGTATTCAACGGACTTGTTCAACTGGATGACAGCCTTCATGTAGTCCCCTGCATAGCGCACCATTGGACCATGAGCTATGGAGGGAATACCTTTACCTTTTTTCTCAGGACTGATGTTAAGTTCCATAGTTCTGATTTTCTGGAACGTGGCTGGGTGGTTAATGCTGGGGATTTTG